>CAZZPG010000052.1:0-11778 GCA_964655975.1 uncultured Flavobacteriaceae bacterium | reverse complement strand
TGAATTGGCAAATTTTGGTTTTGGATTTATAGAAATTGGTACGGTAACTCCCAGACCACAAGTAGGAAATCCTAAAAAAAGATTATTTCGACTTAAAAAAGACCAAGGAATTATTAATAGAATGGGGTTTAATAATGATGGAGTTAAAAATGCTATAAAAAATTTAAAAAAGAATAAAGGACAGGTTTTAATTGGAGGTAATATTGGTAAAAATACACTTACACTCCCAGATAATTACACAAAAGATTATCTGCATGTGTTTAAAGAGTTATATCTGTATGTAGATTATTTTGTGCTAAATATAAGTTGCCCAAATGTTGGAAGTCACGCAAAATTAAATGACAAAAATTATTTAACTGAGTTAATTACAGAGGTGAAAAAAATAAATATAAAATTAGCAAAAGACAATAAACTGAAACCTATTTTACTTAAAATTTCGCCAGATTTAAATGAAATTCAACTAGATGAAATTATCGAATTGGTGGCAAAAACAAAGATTGATGGAGTTATTGCATCAAACACATCAATCCATAGAGAAAATTTAACAGTATCAAAAGAACATTTACAACAGATAGGAAATGGAGGAGTAAGTGGCAAACCCTTAAAAGATAGAAGCACTAAGGTTATTAAATACTTATCAGAAAAAAGTAACAAAGCTTTTCCAATAATTGGTGTTGGAGGAATTCATTCAGAAAAAGATGCTTTAGAAAAAATAGATGCAGGGGCAGATTTGGTGCAAATTTTTACAGGATTTATTTATGAAGGACCTTCATTAGTAAAACGAATTAATAAAGCCATTTTACAGGTTCAGAAATAAAAAAAATTAAAACCGATAAGCAAAATAAACACCTTTTGTTTTAGTATTAAAAACAGGAAGTAGTGTAATGTTTTTAGATTTTTTAAAAGGATTGAAGTTTTTAAAAGGGTTAAAATGATATACCAAATAAGTGCTAAGTATACCAATACCTGCTCCTACCAAAACATCTGAAAGCCAATGTTTGTTGTTTATCATTCTAAAAGCCCCAGTAGTTGTAGCAAACCCAAAACCACTATAAGCCAAAAGTGGCGATGTTTTTTTTAATTCTTCGTACAAAACAGTAGCATTGGTAAAAGCAAAGGTTGTGTGTCCAGAAGGAAAAGATAAATTACCAGTACCATTAGGTCTAATTTTCCCTATCCATTTCTTTAAAAAAAAAGTAATTGTAGATGAAATTATATTTGAAAAAAATAAATATTTACTTTGATCAAACCAATGATTTTTTGCCTTTACACCCAATATATCTGCTATAAATATTTGAGTAATTGGTAAAAACTGAAAATAATCATCAATTTTAAATTCATAATTATTTCCAACAGCATTTCTTAGGCTTGTTTTAATTTTTTTTTCAAACTTACTATTATTTATCAAAATACCTAGTCCAATTAATGTAGTAGGAAAAATACTTTTTTTTAAGATTGAAGATTTTTGCACACTATCAACTATTTGATGTTGAGATTGCATTGTTATGTTTCCATATAAAAGGAAAGTAAAAAATATAATTTTTAAATCCACAGAAATTTTAAATTTGAAAAACAAATTACGTGAAAATAATTTTAAAATCAATTTTTCTATTTCGTATCTTTGATGTCAAATGGAAAACAATGTTAAAATCATAGAATGCCCTCGTGATGCAATGCAAGGTATAAAATCTCATTTTATTTCTACAGAAGAAAAAGCGACATACATAAATTCATTGTTAAAAGTTGGTTTTGATACCATAGATTTTGGCAGTTTTGTATCTCCAAAGGCAATTCCGCAGATGAAAGATACTGCAGCAGTATTATCAAAATTAGATTTGTCATCAACCAAAAGTAAATTATTAGCCATTGTTGCCAATATTCGTGGTGCAACTGATGCTTCTATGTTTGAAGAAATAGATTATTTAGGCTATCCTTTCTCTATTTCAGAAAATTTTCAAATGCGTAACACCCATAAAACCATTGTTCAATCTACAAATATTTTAAAAGAAATTTTAGCTATTGCTAATAGAACTAATAAAGAAGTAGTTGCGTATTTATCTATGGGATTTGGTAACCCGTATGGAGACCCTTGGAGTGTAGAAATAGTAGGGGAATGGACAGAGAAATTATCAAAAATGGGTGTTAAAATTTTATCACTTTCAGATACTGTTGGTAGTTCTACACCAGAAGTAATTTCGTATTTATTTTCAAATTTAATTTCAAAATATCCAACAATAGAATTTGGAGCACATTTACACACCACACCCACAAAATGGTACGAAAAAGTTGATGCAGCGTATAAAGCTGGTTGTAAACGTTTTGACGGAGCTATAAAAGGATATGGGGGTTGCCCAATGGCAAAAGATGAATTAACAGGCAATATGCCTACAGAAAAATTACTATCTTATTTTACAGCACAAAGAGCAGTAACTAATTTAAAACCAATGAGATTTGAAAGTGCATTTAATGAGGCGTTAAAAATATTTTAAATAAATTTAGACCTTTTTGGTCATCATAAAAAAGTAAATAAAATGAAAAAAATACTAAGTACTCTCTGTCTATTTGTTGTATTAGTAGCAACGGCACAAGAAAAAAAACATCTAAATATAGAAGATGCAGTTTTAGGCTATTACAAAGGATTGTATCCACAAAATAAATCTATACAATGGGTTTTTGGAGAAAAAAAAACTATCGCTTTCAAAGAAAAAGGAATTCTTTATAAAAAACAAGTATTTAATAACAAGTCTAAAAAAACTAAAATAGTAGATTTAGAAATGCTACAAAATAAACTTCCCTCATTAAAAAGAATGCCTTATAATTTTTCTAAAATAACCCATAATAAAATATTTTTTACTCATAAAAACAGTGTAGTTTGCTACAATTATGATGATAAAAAAATAAATTATCTAGTTAAATACCCAAAGAACGCCACCAATACTACTTTTAATAAAAAAGCAAAGAAAGTGGCTTATACTATTGATAATAATTTGTATTACGCATCTACAAGCAACAACAAGCAAGCAATTACTAAGCATACAAATAAAAATATTGTTTCGGGTCAAGCCATTGCAAGATCTGAATTTGGAATTGTCAATGGAATTTTCTGGAGTCCTAATGGAAATTATATTGCTTTTTATGAAAAAGATGAAAGTAAGGTAACTAATTATCCGTTAGTAGATATTACCACAACCCCAGCAACATTAAAAAATATTAAGTACCCAATGAATGATATGGGTAGTGAAATTGCCAAAGTAGGTATTGTAAATATTGCCACAAACAAGGTAGTTTATTTAAATATTGATACGTCTGATGAGCACTATTTAACCAATCTTTCTTGGAGTCCTGATGAAAAATACATCTTTGTAGCAGAAATCAATAGAGGACAAAATCACTATTGGTTTAATCAATACGATGCTGTAACAGGAAAGAAAATACAAACTATTTTTGATGAAAAAAATGATAGATGGGTAGAGCCAGAAAATACAGCAGTATTTTTACCTAATAATAATCAACAATTTTTATGGATGAGTGAAAAAGATGGGTTTATGAATCTCTATTTGTATGATTTACAAAAAGGTTTTATGAAACAAATAACATCTTTTAATTGGGTAGTAAAATCAATAATTGGTTTTGATGCTTCTAAAAAATATGTAATTATTTCTGGTACAGGAACAGATGCCAGAGAAAACAAGTATTTTAAAGTAAAAATTTCTAACGGAAAAGTAACCCGATTAACCAAAGAAGCAGGAAGTCATTCTATTAAACTAAGTGATGATGGAAATTATTTTGTAGATACTTACTCATCTACTAATGTACCTAGACTCATCAAAATAAAAGAGTTTAACAGTGCAAAAGAGCAACTCTATTTTACGGCCAATAATCCATTAAAAAAATATCAATTAGGAACTACAGAATTTATAGATATTACAGCAGATAACGGTGTAAAATTACATGGAAGGATTATAAAACCAGCAAATTTTGATGCCTCTAAAAAATATCCTGTTTTGGTGTATGTTTACGGAGGACCTCATGCTCAATTAGTAACAAATCGTTGGTTAGGAGGTTCTAATCTATGGATGCAATGGATGGCGGCAGAAAAAGACTACATTGTATTTACCCTAGATAATCAAGGGTCTGCATCTCGTGGATTTTCTTTTGAAAGTATCATCCACAGACAAGTAGGAGAGCAAGAAATGAAAGACCAATTAGCAGGAGTAAAATACTTAAAATCATTACCTTTTGTTGATGGAAATAGAATGGCAATTCATGGTTGGAGTTTTGGTGGATTTATGACCAACTCATTAATGTTACGTCATCCAAAAGTATTTACCACAGCAGTTGCAGGAGGTCCTGTTACAGATTGGAGATATTATGAAATTATGTACGGAGAACGTTATATGGATAGATATTCTGAAAATAAAGAAGGTTTCGATAAAAATAAAATTCATAATTATGTAAAAAACTTAGAGGGTAAATTGTTAGAAATTATCGGTAGTGTAGATCCAGTAGTAGTTCCACAACATACAATGACGTTGTTAAAAGCATTTGTAAAAGCCAAAAAGCAAGTAGATTTTTTTAGCTATCCAATGCACGAACATAATGTGAGAGGAAGAGATAGTGCTCATTTAATGGAAAAAATACTTACCTATATTATTGAAAATAATAAATAGAAATTAAATGAAAATTACACAAAAAATAGTATTTATTTTACTTATAACAATCTCGTTTTCTTGTAAAGTAACGGTAGAAGCATCAAAACAAAAAATAAATAAAACTATAAAACAAGATGATGGTAAAATAGATTTTACCTTTTTACAGTTAAATGATGTGTATGAAATTTCTCCTATACAAGGAGGAAAATATGGAGGTATGGCAAGAGTGCAAACTGTACATAAACAACTACTAGAAGAAAATAAAAATACACTGTTATTTATGGCAGGTGATTTTTTAAACCCTTCTTTATTAGGAACACTCAAATACAACGGAGAGCGTATTAGAGGAAAACAAATGATAGAGGTAATGAATGCTATGAATTTTGATTTGGTTGCCTTTGGAAATCATGAGTTTGATTTAAGTAAAAAAGACCTTCAAAAACGTTTAAACGAAAGTAATTTTGAGTGGGTTTCTGCCAATGTACGACAAAAAGTAAACGGAGGAACTTACCCGTTTTATAGTATAAGAAAAGGTATCAAACATTTTGTGCATGATACCTATATAAAAGAATTGGTAGATGCAGATGGCACACGTATAAAAATTGGATTTATAAGTGTTTGTATAGACTCAAACCCTAAAAATTATGTACAATATAATGATAGATATGCACAAGCACAAAGAGCTTATAAAGCTGTAAAAAACAAAGCAGATGTAGTAATTGCATTTACACATATAAAAATTACTCATGATAAAAAAATAGCAAAAATGATACCCAGTATTCCTTTAATTATGGGAGGGCATGAACATACTAATATGCTAGTTCTTGTAGGAAATACTAAAATATCTAAAGCAGATGCCAATGCAAAAACGGCCTATATTCATAGGTTTCAATATGATGTAAAAACAAAAAAAGTAACCATTAAATCAGAATTAAAAATTATTGACAAGAAAGTTAAAGAAGATTTTGTAGTAAAGAAAATTGTAGATAAATGGCAAGCAGTTTTAAATGCTAAAATTAATAATTTAATAAAAAATCCAGAAGAGGTGATTTTTACAGCAAAAACACCCTTAGAGGCAAGAAATACTCCTATAAGAAGTGTACAAACAACTATGGGAAATGTAATTACCAAAGCCATGTCTTTTGCATATAATAATAAAGTAGATTGTGCCTTGGTAAATGGTGGTTCTATTAGAATTGATGATGTTTTAAGAGGAGATATCTCTGCTGTAGATATTTTTAGAGTACTCCCTTATGGAGGTGGAATTTTAAAAGTAGAATTAAAAGGAAGTTTATTAAAAAAAGTATTAGAATTTGGTAAAAATGCTACAGTAACAGGAGCTTATCTACAACGCTATAATGCCAAAAAAGAAAATAATATATGGAAAGTAAAAAATCTACCTATTATAGATGATAAAATTTATACGGTAGCCTTTTCTGATTATTTATTAAAAGGATATGATATTCCTTTTTTAAAAGAAAAAAATAAAGAAGTTTTAAAAGTATATTATCCAAACAAAGAAATGTTGGCTTATGATATCAGAAAAGCTATTATTAAATATTTAAAGTCTTTGTAACTTTAATATAAAATTTGAAAAAGATAATTTACAGTACGGCAATGAAATTATGGTGATTTTTGGATCTATAATATCTGCCAACTCTATGACCGTTAGCTATCAATTATTTTTTACAAAATAGTGTCATTCTTTAAAAAATCAAAAATAGACGAGCTAAATATGATAAATACACATACCTTATCACTCTCTGTTATTTTCTTTTTATTAGGAGGAAGACTATTAACCAACAAGTATTAATAAAAAATATTAATAATTTTTAATGATTGAGCCATTTGTGTCTGTAATAGTTGCTTTTGGAGGGGTTTATTTGCTTTGGACAGGTGTTTTGTGGATGAGATACATAATTATAATTTCTGGATTTTTAATGACTGCTACATTTTTAATTTCCTCTTTTATCATTTTAAAAGAGTTAATTATAGTAAAAAAACAGAAAACCCCTTTTACTAAAAAAAATGTCGTAAATTTGTCTGCAATTAATTATTAAATTGATTGCATCTATGACAGCACATAACAACAAAATTGTAGGAGAAGGATTAACCTATGATGATGTACTCTTAGTACCCGCCTTTTCTGAAGTTCTTCCAAGAGAAGTAAACATACAAACAAAATTCACCAAAAATATTACTATTAATGTTCCTATAGTATCAGCAGCTATGGATACCGTTACAGAATCTGCCATGGCAATTGCAATAGCACAAGAAGGAGGTATTGGCGTTTTGCATAAAAATATGAGTATTGAGCAACAAGCAAAAGAAGTAAGGAAGGTAAAAAGAGCAGAATCTGGGATGATTATAGACCCTATTACCCTACCACTAACAGCAGTTGTTTTAGATGCAAAAAGATTAATGAGAGAACATAAAATAGGAGGAATTCCTGTAGTAGATATAAATAATATACTAAAAGGAATAGTTACTAATAGAGATTTACGTTTTGAAAAAAATAACGATAGAGCTATTACAGAAATAATGACTTCAAAGAATTTAGTAACAGTTGCAAAAGGCACATCTTTAGCACAAGCTGAAGTAATTTTACAACAAAATAAAATTGAAAAATTACCCGTAGTTAATAAAGATTATAAATTAGTAGGATTAATTACCTTTAGAGATATTACAAAAGTTACACAAAAACCCAACGCAAACAAAGATAATTTTGGTCGCTTACGTGTTGCAGCAGCTTTAGGAGTTACTACAGATGCAGTAAAAAGAGCAACAGCTTTAGTTAAAGCAGGAGTAGATGCAGTAATTATAGATACAGCACATGGGCATACAGAAGGAGTAATTAATGTGCTGAAAGAAGTGAAAAATAAATTTCCTAATTTAGATGTAATTGTAGGGAATATAGCTACAGGAGATGCTGCAAAATTTTTGGTTGATGCAGGTGCAGATGCAGTAAAAGTAGGTATAGGGCCAGGGTCAATCTGTACAACAAGAGTAGTGGCAGGTGTAGGATTTCCACAATTTTCTGCAGTATTAGAAGTAGCAGCAGCTATAAAAGAAAGTGGGATACCAGTAATTGCAGATGGAGGAATTAGATATACTGGAGATATACCAAAAGCAATCGCTGCAGGGGCAGATTGCGTAATGTTAGGATCTTTATTGGCAGGAACAAAAGAATCACCAGGAGAAACTATAATTTATGATGGACGTAAATTTAAATCTTACCGAGGAATGGGCTCAATAGAAGCAATGAAAAAAGGATCTAAAGACCGATACTTTCAAGATGTAGAAGACGATATAAAAAAATTAGTTCCAGAAGGAATTGTAGGTCGTGTACCTTACAAAGGAGAACTGTATGAAAGTATTCACCAATTTGTAGGAGGTTTACGAGCAGGAATGGGCTATTGTGGAGCAAAAGATGTTGCTACTTTAAAAGAAACAGGAAGATTTGTGAAAATAACAGCATCTGGTATTAATGAAAGCCATCCGCATGATGTTGCCATTACAAAAGAATCACCCAATTATAGTAGAAGATAGGTGAAAAATCATACAAATTTTTAAGAAAAATCTATAATAATTTTTAAAACGTATTTTATCATCTGAATTTAACCTAGAATTTAATCAAAAAAAAAATCAAAATAGAAGTAAAATGTAAAAACTTTTATAAATCCAAATAAATTTTTATTATATTGCTAATATAAAAACCTATCAAATGAGAAAAATAATTGCTACTTTAATAATGTTTTTTGTAATAAACACCATATTTGCCCAGCTTGGTAATACATGTGGTATTCCGTTGTGGAATAATTCTAAATCCTACTCAAGCAATTCTTACGTACAATATAATGCTAAAATATACAAGACAACTAGCTGGAATAAAAATAAAAAACCAGATACAAATAGTAATTGGGTGTATATAGGGGTTTGTAATGAGCAATTACTTATAGATAATTCAAATTTAGCATATACCAACTGTGCCAATGTACGGACTTGGGATAATAGTACTCCAAACTATAATTCAAAAAATCTAGTAAAATATAATAACGGAGTTTATAAAGCTACATACTGGGTAGCTGGAACTGAACGACCAGACCTTTCAGATGCCTATGCTTTTCAAGGAATATGTGTAATACCAACAAGGATAAACCCATCCCATCAAAATAGAGAAGTTATTGTGCAACCCACACTATCAAATATTATGCTTGATGCAACAATTACTACTCATGGATTTAGTACAGTGCAAAATAAGATAAAAATTAAAAAAATAAACCAAACTAACTATATTGAATATAATATGGGGCTTACGGGAAATATAATATCTTACAAATGGAAGCCACCTTCATACGGAGATTATAATTTACAATATATTTCAAAAAATTCTGTAGGAGTTCAAACAGTTGTTAATAGAATTATAAAAATTGCGATAAGTACACCACCAAATATTTCATTGCTATCTCCAGTAGCTAATACCTCATTTATTCAGTTAAATTTTGAATCAATAAACATTTCATTTAAAGTATTAGCCACAGATAAAAATATTAAATCTATCATTTTTAAAGATTTAACTAGCAACACTTCGGTATCTATACCAACCACATCATCTGAAAGATATAATTATGGTTGGACTCCCAAAAAACATGGCACCAATACTATAAAAATTATTATTACAGATACAAGTGGCACAACAAACTCACTGTCCGCTTCATATATAATTGTAGATCCATCTATACAAAATATTTTATTTAGCACACTACCCAATCAGTTAAAAGCGATTCAGGGTTTTTCTAAAAATTTTGTATTTGATAAACCAATAAGTACTGTTGAGTTTAGAAACATTACCATAACAAATTATAGTATTAATAGTAATGTGCTAACCATAAATGCCGAAAATACAGGAAGAACAGGACTAAGAATAACCACAGCAGATGGAGAGAAATATTATGTAGGTCTTAGAATTGATTATGCAGATGGTACAGTACCAAGATATCCTACTCATGTATCCATAGGATCTGTATCAGAAGATATCCCAGATGATGTAAATTTTTATAATAATGGGATAAATAATAGTAATCTCCTTAAAAATAACCGAATGGATGTGAGATATATTTACATAAATGGAGGTCCTATTAACGGTTGGAGTTCATGGCAACCAGATAGAGCTACAAAATATGCTAAAAATAGCCTAAAAATGGGTCTTATACCTTTCTTTATTTTTTATAATATACCAGACGGAGGAGAATCTTATACAACAAACCTTGCACATATACAAGACCCAACTTATATGACTGCATATTTTAATAATTTAAAACTATTCTTAAATCAAGTTAAAGATGAAGTTGGTGATGAATTTTTTGGAGTTGTCTTAGAACCTGATTTTTTGGGATATATGCAACAAAATTCAGAACCAACTTCTTTAGCCACGGCTGTAAGTAAAAATAATATTAGAAAAAATGCTGGAACCTTAAAGACTTTAGTAGAACGAATTAACTTTGAAATTGATAAAAAAAGAATAAACGATAACCTTAATATGGAGTTTGGTTGGCAATTAAATTTATGGGCTAAGCCAAATGTAGCAGGTTTAAGAGGAATTATTAGAGAAACAGATTCAGGAAATTTTACTACAAAATTGCAAAAAATAAAACAGACAGCTTCTGATATTTTTTCATACGCAAAAAAATTAGGAATAATGAGTGCTAACGCTAACTTTATTTCAATAGATAAATACGGATTAGATGCAATGGGCGCTCCAGCAAACAGCACACCATCAAACCCTGCCTCATACACTTGGTTTTGGAATAATGACCATTGGAAAAATTACTTAGCCTTTGTAAAACAATTACACATAGACTCCCAAAAACATGTTATTCTATGGCAAGTTCCTGTAGGACATATTAATGGAGTAACTACCACTAATGTTTATACAAATACAAACTTTAAGTTATTAAAAAACGTATCAAAACATTTTGAAGACTCAGCATCTAACTTCTTTTTTGGAGAAACAAATAATTATTCTAATGATTTAGTACGCTATAATTATTTCTCACAAAATAAACATAATGATTCTAAAATGACAGTAGATACAGCTTCTAAGAAAATTACTTGGGGAAATCACTTTGAAGAAGTAAATGAATCTGGTGTAAAACTCGTTTTAATGGGAGCTGGTGTAGGAGATAGCACAGACGGTATAGGAGATTCTGTAGACCCAGGAGCTACATTAACCGATGACCATTATTGGGTTCAAAAAGTACAAGATTATTATCAAAACCATCTAACTACCAGTACAACCACATTGCTTGCAGTAGAAGACCATAAATATACTAAAAATAAAAATTTCTCTGTTTATCAGGTTGATGAATATTTGCTTATTAACAACAATAACCATACAAAAAATATTAATGTTCATCTCTATAATTTACAAGGAAAAAAGCTATATGAGAAAAAAAATATTTATCTTGAACAAGGGAGTCATATAAAAATAAATATATCATCATTAACCAAAGGATTATATATCTGTACCATACAAAATACTAGTGAGAAAATATCCTACAAGATAATTATTCATTAACCTATTTTTTTAGATTTTTCTGAATTACCAATATTCAAAAAATACAGACATAACAACCATTTGATTGTTCAATACTTTCTTATCAAGTACTTAGTGGAGGTTAAAAATTTTTACCCCTAATTTTAGGTAGTTATGGGTAAGATACTCAAAGGCAGAACATCAAGTGAAAAAAGACAGAATTTATAAGTTGTAAAAATGAAATAATCAATATTTTAACAGATAAATAAATAAAAAAGCATCTCTTTTAGAGATGCTTTTTTATGATACAATTACAAGAAAAAATGTAATTTTTTTAGAGCGAGAGACCAGGTTCGAACTGGCGACATTCAGCTTGGAAGGCTGACGCTCTACCAACTGAGCTACTCTCGCAGTAAAGCGATGCAAATATAAAATCATTTTTTGAAATTGCAATAAAAAAATAAAGAAATAAAACATTTATTTTTTATTGATAAAATGGAAAACTGAGAAGCTAATTCTTGGTTTTCCATTTTAATAGTAGCGAAAACGGGATTTGAACCCGTGACCTCAGGGTTATGAATCCTGCGCTCT
>CAZZPG010000051.1:6863-12308 GCA_964655975.1 uncultured Flavobacteriaceae bacterium | reverse complement strand
GTAGGTTATAGAAATCTCCTTGTTCATCTTCAAAAGATGTTTGTAAAAAATGAATTAAAGATTAGTAGAGACATGTTATTCAATATATTAAGAACAAATAATAAGTTGGTTAGACCAAAGAGAGCTTCGTGTAGAACTACGAATTCTTATCATCATTTTCATAAGTATAATAATTTGATAAAAGGCTTCTAGCCTTCTGAAATTAATCAAGTTTGGGTATCTGACATTACCTATATTAGAACCATAAATGACTTCTGTTATTTAGCTTTAATAACAGACCTGTATTCTCGTAAAATTGTAGGATATGGCATAAGTGATAGTTTAGAATTATTAGGAGCGTTAAGATCTCTTAAAATGGCTTTGCATAATACTGATAATATTAAAAGACTTATTCATCATTCTGATAGAGGTGTTCAATATTGCAGTCATCAATATAATAGGAGTACTTTAAAGAAAGATATTCGAATCAGTATGACTGAAGAAAATCATTGCTATGAGAATGCTACAGCAGAAAGAATTAATGGCATTTTAAAAGATGAGTTCTTTTTAGATCAAACTTTCTTTTCTAAAAAACTCGCTCAAACAGCAACTAAATGAAAGATTACACCTATCTTTGGGGTATAAAACTCCGAATTCGGTGTACAAAAAAGTAGCCTAAAAATGAATTTTAACCTGTAGCCGTATTTTAGGACTAGACATATCAAAAAAATTAGATGAACATAAATAATTAACAAATGAAAAAATTAATACTTATACTAATTCTAATATCTGGACTAAATAACTATTCTCAAAATAAAAGAAAATTCAAGCCTGGTGTTAACATCATTGAAAACATAAAAATATCGGAATATGAAAAACCTACTTCAATTTTATTTGTATTTGAAGGTCATACACATCTGGTTAATAATTTTCTTGATTTGAAAAAGAGAATAATAAAGACTTTCAAAAAACGAATGAAAAAAGAATATAAGAATTTTAAATTGGATTTTGATTTTAACTTAAATGCAGAAAAATCATTCAAATCAGATTTAAAAAATATTCCACATAAGAAACATAATATAAACGAATATAAATCTGTTTGTTATGTTACATTATCTGACTTTAAAGGTTGGGATAATCATTTAATTAAAAAACGGAAGCAAAATTACAACTTAAATCTAATTTTGAAAAATACGGATTTAGTACCATTAATTAAGCTAAAATTAAATATAAATAGTTTCTATACAATTGCTACTCAAAATAAAAACTCAAGCAAGATAATATATGACGTAATAATGAATAAATAAAAACTGGTCACAACAACAGCTATATATAACACTTAGAATTGTGCTTAATCAAAAGTTTTGGCTAATTTACTAGTGACGGTTTGAACTTTATACAAAGAACAAATAAACAAAGCAATGAGTTTTACTCTTGCTAAATTTACTTTTCCTTTAAATTGTGTGTCTAAAATTGATATTAATTCATTACTTTTGGTAATAACATTGGTATTCTTCATTAGTAAAATCTTTAAAATTATTCTATTAATATACTGAATATCAATATTTTAAGTTAATTACTCAATGTTAATTTATTAAGAATCAGTTAATTATATTTTTGTCATGTACTAAAATTAAGGTTATAAGTTGTTAAAAGTTAGTTTTTCGGGAATAAATCGGGAAGTTATTAATTGAAAAATCCGCAAATCATTTTAAAACAATGAATTACGGATTTTTTTAGTAGCGGGAACTGGACTCGAACCAGTGACCTTCGGGTTATGAGCCCGACGAGCTACCTACTGCTCTATCCCGCGATTTAGGAATGCAAAGGTACGTTACTTTTCTTTTTTAAACCAAATAAAATCGTTTTAATTTTTGTTTTCAGTAATTGTTAGCTTTAAAAATAGAAACTTATTAGTTTATGAAGAAGCTAAAAAACATAGTATCTTTGACACATGACACATAAAGCCGGATTTGTAAATATTATAGGAAACCCAAATGTAGGAAAATCTACCCTAATGAATACCTTGGTGGGTGAAAAATTATCAATCATTACCTCTAAAGCCCAAACCACAAGACATAGAATTTTAGGAATAGTAAATGAAGAGAACTATCAAATTGTATTTTCTGATACACCAGGAATTATAAAACCTGCGTATGAATTACAAGCATCTATGATGGATTTTGTGAAAACAGCTTTTGATGATGCCGACGTGTTAATTTATATGGTAGAAGTTGGCGAAAAGGAACTAAAAAATGAATTATTTTTCAATAAAATTATTCATAGCAAAATTCCTGTTATTTTATTGTTGAATAAGATTGATAAATCTACCCAACAACAAGTAGAAGAAAAGCTAGACTACTGGAAAAACAAAGTACCCAATGCTCATATTTTTGTAATTTCAGCCCTAGAAAAATTTAATATTGATGCAGTTTATAACACTATAAAAGAATTATTACCAGAAGCACCACCCTTTTACCCAAAAGACCAATTAACAGATAAACCAGAACGATTTTTTGTAAATGAAAAAATAAGAGAAAAAATCTTGATGCACTACAAAAAAGAAATTCCATATTCTGTAGAGGTTGAAACAGAAGATTATGTAGAAGAAGAACATATTATTAAAATCCGTTCTATCATTATGGTAGAAAGAGATACTCAAAAAGGAATTATTATTGGTCATAAAGGTGCTGCAATTAAAAGAATAGGAGCAGAAGCTAGAAAAGATTTAGAAATCTTTTTTGATAAAAAAATATTTTTAGAACTCTTTGTAAAAGTGAATAAAAATTGGAGGAGTAGCTCAAACCAATTAAAACGATTTGGGTATAAAGACTAATTATTAAGTCTATCCAAACTTTTTTGCATAAATCGTCTTAGCTCATCCATTTGTTTTTTACCTGTAGCCTTTCCTACTCTACCTAAAAAATATAATAACACCCAAATAAGAGGAAGTACAATTAACATAATCATCGGAAAAACAGTACTTTCTTTTAAAGACCATTTACTGTAAGCAACCACTACAAAAAACAAAAAAGCAGTACCTACAATAAAATGAATAAACATAAAAAGCGTCCAAACTTGTGGTTTAGGGCCAAATAACCCTTTTATTTTAGATTTGTTTCTTTCTAACTCCTCTATTTCTATATGTAACTGAGGAGACCAAAAATGATTATCCTTTTTTGGGACATCAATAAAAATATGTTTATCAACAATTTTACTGCAATACTTACAATTTCCTTCTGTTAAATTGGCTTTAAAACTATATAATAATTTGTCTGCACTTTTGTCGAAATCCATAGAAAATCTAGGACGCAACAAAACCTCGTTTGGGTCGATACTCATACTATGTTTTTAGATTGTAGATGCTAATAATACAAAAATAATCGTTGGCTTATTAGTATATTTGCAAAAAACTTAAAAAATGAATAGTATCATTGCCATTGTTGGAAGACCCAATGTAGGAAAATCTACCTTATTTAATCGTTTGGTACAACGTAGAGATGCCATTGTAGATGCGATAAGTGGTGTAACTAGAGATAGACATTATGGGAAATCTGATTGGAACGGAAAGGAATTTTCTGTAATAGACACAGGAGGATATATTATTGGATCTGATGATATTTTTGAAGCAGAAATTAGAAAACAAGTACAATTAGCCATAGATGAGGCCGATATTATTATTTTTGTAGTTGATGTAGAGCAAGGAATTACACCAATGGATAGCGAAGTGGCAAAACTATTGCGCAAAGTAAAAAAACCCATTTTTACTGCAGTAAATAAAGTTGATAATTCGATGCGAGAAGCAGATGCCGTAGAGTTTTATAATCTTGGTTTAGGTAATTATTACACAATTTCATCAATAAACGGAAGTGGTACAGGAGATTTGTTAGATGCCATTGTAAAAAAAATTCCAGAACAAGAAGATCATAAAACTACCGAAGAAGAGCTACCAAGGTTTGCTATTGTTGGAAGACCCAATGCAGGAAAATCATCTTTTATTAATGCATTAATTGGAGAAGAAAGAAATATTGTAACTGATATTGCAGGTACTACTAGAGATTCTATCGACACAAAATATAACCGATTTGGATTTGATTTTAACTTGGTAGATACGGCAGGAATCAGAAAAAAATCAAAAGTAAAAGAAGATTTAGAATTTTATTCTGTAATGCGTGCAGTAAGAACCATAGAACATTCTGATGTTATTGTTCTTATTATTGATGCCACTCGTGGGTTTGAAAGTCAAGACCAAAATATATTTTGGTTGGCAGAGAAAAACAAAAAAGGAGTTGTTATTTTAGTAAATAAATGGGATTTAGTTGAAAAAGAAACCAACACACTTCGTGATTTTGAAGTTGCGGTTAGAAAACAAATTGCTCCATTTACAGATGTGCCTATTGTATTTACATCAGTATTAACTAAACAACGTATTTTTAAGGCAATAGAAACTGCGGTACAAGTATTTGAAAACAGAAAGAACCGTATACAAACTAGTAAGTTAAACGAAACGATGCTAGAGGTTATTCAGAATTACCCACCTCCAGCAATTAAAGGGAAGTTTGTTAAAATTAAGTATTGTATGCAGTTGCCTACAAGGACACCAAAATTTGTGTTTTTTGCTAATTTACCTCAGTATATTAGAGATCCTTATAAACGTTTTATTGAAAATAAGTTAAGGGAGATTTATAATTTTAATGGAGTTCCTATTGTAATTTATTTTAGACCAAAATAAAAGGTATTTAACATAAAAAAGCACCCAATTGGGTGCTTTTTTATGAGGTAAAAGAAACATTGATTAGTTTCCTGTAATTTTTACATCGTCTATTTGCATAGAGGTTGTTATTCCGTTAGAGTCTCCTTTATATTTAAAAGCAACTACAATGTTGCCACTTAAACAGGAAAGGTTAATTGAGCCAGAATCTACAAAATTACCGTAAGTTCCACTAAGAGCTCTACCTAAGGTTGCATCTACCTGTAACCAAGTAGCTGTTGCTACATCACCTGAATAATCAGAAGAAACAAAAACTTTTAATGTAGCCCCTTTATCGTGGTGTGCTTTGGTTTTAAAAGTTAATTTTTCATCTGTTGTGTTATCTAAATTTATTTGAGGAGAGATTAACCATACTTCTAAAGGACTTTCATTGGTTCTGTAAGCGCCTATTTCTGCGTATTTTGCTCCTCTATATGATTTAAGTTTATAAAGAGTATTTCCTCCGTTTACATTTACGTTTCTCCAACCTGTAAATGTTGTAGAGTTTCTGGAGTAGGATTGAAAATTTTCATCTAATAAAACGGTAGACCCTCCAACACTATCTCCACCACAATCTAGTACTTGTGGATCGCATCTATTAGAGTCTGTAAAACTAATATCAGAAGGTGTATTTACAATTAATACTATTTTCTCGGCCTTATAATCTTTTGTTAAAACAGCATTAATGCTTCCTTTTCCTGTTGGTAAAATATTAG
>CAZZPG010000051.1:0-6763 GCA_964655975.1 uncultured Flavobacteriaceae bacterium | reverse complement strand
ATCATAAGATACGGTAAGACCGTCTAATTTCACATAAATTTTTCTACCAATTTCAAAAGTTTCATGTAAAGATGATTTATTTACTACAATTTCTATACCAACTGTTGGGTTTTCTGGTTTGTCTTGTACAATTATTTTCTTATAAAAATTACCTGTTGCAGCACTAGAAACTACATATCCTGCAAAATAAGTTGGAGATGTTTTGTTAATAGGAAAAGTATATAATAATTTATGATTATTATTTGTATATTCTTGTTTTAAAGCCTCTTTAACAGCACTAATGCTAGATAGAGCTTCTATATTTGGTTCTACAACGGTTACATTTGGTAACGTAAAGTCTCCGTCTTGTACACAAGAGTTTAGTGTGATAGCAATTATCAAAAGAGATAAAATGCTATAAAATTTTGTTGTTTTCATATTGTTTTTTATTAATAAGTTTTTCAAAATAATGTTTTTTAAAATCTATAAGTTATACTTAAAAAGTATGTTGTACCTCTACCATACCAGTATTTAGAGCCAAATACAGGAGTTTCAAGAGCTTTATCATCTCTTAATTGTCTATAATTAGCATTTCTACCTTGTTCAAAGCCACCTGTTTTGTATTTGGTGTTTAAGATATTGCTGATGCTTGCAAAAATACTGATATATTTTTTATTGATTTTCCAAGATTTTCCTCCAATGGCGTTTACTACCATATAGTTATCAAATTTTTCTTGCTGTAATAAAGTTCTTGCCAAATCTGGGTTATAATCATTAAAAGGAATACCACCATCGTCTGCAAAATTACTTGTTCTTATTAAAGGAGCAACATCTACGTATGCATTGTCAAAAAAGTTTGCAGAGGCACTTACCCACCAATAATCTGGGTCTCTGTATTCAAATCCTACAGAATAGGCAGTTTGTGGTCCTGCAGCTAATTTGTAATTCTTTAAGTTGGTAGCACCAAAATCTTTACGTCCATTAACAAAACCAGCATCAATAGATCTTTGGTTGCTTTCTGTTGTTAGGTATAAATTAGGGTTGTTATCATAGGTGTATTGTCCAACAGTTCCTGCTGCTTTTATTTTAATGGTAGGCGTTATTTGGTATTCTATTCCAAATTCTCCTCCAAAATGTTTTTTATCAATTCCTGTTAAGATTTCTTGTACAAAAGCGGTGTTGTCTCCTCCAATTCCATCAGCAAAGAAAAAAGAAATTTCAGTGGCATTTTTGATGGTTGTATAATATCCAGTTATTTTGGCTTGTACTAAAGGGGTTCTTAAAATATAACTTGCATCAAAAGATATTATTTTTTCACTTACTAAATTATCTACCACGTTATTATTTTCTCTTGAGTTAGCAAAAGTATTTCTTAAATTTGGTGCTTTGGTTAAATAACCTGCATTTACATCTAGTAAATGACGACCTGATATTTTATAGGTTGCTCCTCCTTTTACTCCAAAATCTGTAAAAGTTTTCTTTTCTGATTTCCCTAATGATGTATCTTTAAAGCCTCCATTTTGGAATAGTCCTTCTCTTTGGTGCGAAGTGTTTGATACTTTACCTGCTACATAAAAATCTACTTTATTGTATTTAAACTGTCCTTGTGCAAAAGCATCTATTACGCTGGTAAGTAAATTAAAATTGTATTTAAAGGTATCACCAACACTTACTAAATTTAATGGATTTAATAGGTTGTTTTGTTTTCTATCAAAGGTGTCTGCAAAGGTATCTACATCTAAATAACCATTACCTCCTAATAAGTCTAATACATTTGCAAAATTATGTGATTGTAAATTTTTGTATTGAATTTTTGCATTTAAGGTAATATTATCATTAATTTCTTTGTCTAAAATAGTATTTATCGTAAGTGTTTTATCATCATTTCTATCTTCATATAAAACATAGGTAGAGTTACCGTTGTTGCCAATGTTTGTAGCAATTATATGGTTCCAGTTTAAATTTCCATTGTTTAAGAAATTTTGCTCTATCTCATATACGTTAGAATATCCGTTTCTTAGCCCATAACTTGGTAGTTTTTGGTAATAAGTTGGGTCTGGATTTGAACCTCCTAATCTTACAATATATGGTTTTCCATTTCCATCAACAGCTGTTTTGCCTACTCTACTCCCTTGGTAGTCTATTCTGCTATTACCAATTTTACCAAATTGATATCCTACACTTGTGGTTAATGTTGTAACATCGTCTATTGCCCAATAATGGTTTAGCATTAAAATAGGCTCTTCAACTTTTTTAACTCTAGAGTTTCTTAGTTTACCGTTTTGATACCCCCAATAAGCATTGTATTTAATTCCTTTTAAATCATATATTTCTTGTGTGTTTGGAGATGATTTTCCTCTTTTGTTAAATGCTACAATAGAAGTGAAATTAATACTATGATTTTCATTAATTTTCTTTTCTAATGATAAAAATATAGAGTTAGCATCATAAAATGTTCCATCAGAAAAACCTTCATTTCCTGCTCTTCTACTGGCAGATACTGTAAATGCAATACCATTATCCATCAATCCAGAAGAATAGGTTGCCATAACTCTGTGCGAGTAGCTTCTGTTAGAAGATGCGTAAGAAATTCTAGTACCTGCTCTGTATTCAGATGCTCTTGTACTAATATTTGTAGAGCCTAAAACACCACCAAAAGTAAAGCTAGAGGGTGTTAAACCTGTAGAATATTCTTGATTTCTTACAACACTATTTAAACCACCCCAGTTGCTCCATTGTGGTCTTCCTGTTTGTAACTTGTTCATTTCAATACCATTAATTAATAATGATGCATTGTCTGAGTCTAATCCTCTAATTCTAAAAAAAGAAGAACTAAACTCATAAGCTGCTGTTCTTAAATACAAGTCTCTAGAAGATTGTAATAATCCAGAAATATTATCAGCAGTATTCGCATCATCACTTAACTCATCATCTGTAATAGTTATGGTGCTTAAATCTTGCTCTTCGGAAAGGTCTTCATACAACAAAATTTTACCTAAATTTATTTCTTTTCCAGAAAATTCTATAGGAAAATTTTGAGGTTCATATCCTTTTAATTTAATCTCTACAATATAGTTGCCATTGGTAAGATTGGTTATTTTAAACCTACCTTTTGTACCCGTAATTTGGGTAAAAGTAGTTTTTAACACACTTACAATAACACTTTGAAGAGGTTTCTTAGAATCGCCATCTAAAACGACTCCTTTTACAATATTTTGTGCATTTGCTCCTATGGTAAAAAGGAAAGCTAAAAATATTGTTACAACAATTTTTCTCATAAATGTTTGTTTGTAATTTTTTGTAAATAGTTACGTGCAAAAATGCTTACAAAAATACAAATTTTAGAGTAAAAAACTGTTAAAAAAGTTAATAGAATACTATGATATAAAATTTACCTTATTTTTGTAGAATAAATATAAAAATAATGAAACGAATACTTTTTTTACTTGCATTTATCATTACAATCTTTTCAGGATATTCTCAAAAAAAATATAAAATAAGAACCTTGGCATTTTATAATTTAGAAAATCTTTTTGATACCATAAATAATGTGTCTAAAAATGATGAAGCAAGCCCAATAATGGCTTTAAAGACCAATAAGTCTAAAATATATTGGGATAAAATTGACAGATTAGGAAGTGTTATTGCCCAAATAGGAAAAGATAAAGCCAAAACAAGTCCTGCAATTATTGGAGTGGCAGAGGTTGAAAATAGAGCAGTATTAGAAGACTTAGTTAAATCTAGTTATTTAAAAAAGAAACACTATGGTATTATTCATTATGAATCTCCAGATAAAAGAGGAATTGATGTAGCTTTATTATATCAAAAAAGATATTTTAAACCAATTTTTGACCAGTCTTTTAATCCAAATATATACAGAAATAATAGAAAGGTGTATACAAGAGATCAGTTATTGGTCTCTGGGTATTTAGATGATGAGTTGATACATATTATTGTAAATCATTGGCCATCCAGAAGTGGTGGTGAAGCAAAAAGCAGACCTTTGCGTGAAAAAGCCGCTTACCAAAATACCAAAATTATTAAGCAGATTCGAGAAAATGACCCAAATGCTAAAATTTTAATTATGGGTGATTTTAATGATGATCCAATAAACGCAAGTTTTAAAAAAGTACTAAAAACAAAAGCTAAAAAGAAAAATGTTACTAAAAATGATATTTATAATCCATATGAAAATATGTTTAGACGTGGGTTTAATACCTTAGGATATAGAGATAATATTAACCTATTTGACCAAATATTAATATCATCTCCACTATTAGACAAAGGGGAAAAAGATTTTTCTACCTACAAAATGTATAAAGCAAAAATTTTTAACAAACGTTTTTTAACAGGAAAAAAAGGACGTTATAAAGGGTATCCAAAAAGAAGTTTTGCAAACGGAAAATACACCAAAGGATATAGTGATCATTACCCTGTATATATGTACTTAATTAAAGAAAAGAAGTAGTACTATAAAAAAAGAGGTAATTACCTCTTTTTTTATACTTATTTTTTCTTTTCGGGCATTGGTCCTCGTAAATGAATAACCAACCCATTTAAGAAATTGCGTAAAAATTGATCGCCACATTCTTTATACTTCGGATGGTTTTCATTTCTAAAAATAGCCCCCAATTCTGCCTTAGAAACTTTAAAATCTACCAAAGCACAAATATCTACAATATGGTTGTCTCTCAATTTATGAGCAACACGTAGTTTTTTAAAAATATCATTATTTGTTAATCCCATACCACAAAGGTAATTGAAAATATTTTGTAGCACTATACTTTTGTTTTCCTATTTTTGAATAAATTATCTCCTAAAAAATAACATGTATTTGCTAAATAAAATAATAAAATTTCCTTCTTATGATTCTGCTACCGAAGATGGATTAATTGCCATTGGAGGAGATTTGTCTGAAAAAAGAGTAGTATTAGCCTATAAAAAAGGTATTTTTCCTTGGTATTCTGAGGGAGAACCCATTTTATGGTTTTGTCCAAAAGAAAGAATGGTGTTATTTCCTGATGAAATAAAAATATCTAAATCGATGCAAAAAATCATCAAAAAAAAGGAGTTTACAATTACAGAAAATACTGCTTTTGAGCAGGTAATTTACCATTGTAAACATATTGATAGAAAAGATGAATTTGGTACGTGGATTACTGATGATATGGAGCAGGCATACATCAATTTATACAAAAAAGGAGTTGCTAAATCTATTGAGGTTTGGTTAGATGATGTATTGGTGGGTGGTTTGTACGGTGTAGTTGTTGGAACTATTTTTTGTGGAGAAAGTATGTTTAGTAAAGTAAGTAATGCCTCTAAAGTAGCATTTATTTATTTGGCACAACAAAAAGAGTATAGTTTAATAGATTGCCAGATGTACAACGAGCATTTGGCAAGTTTAGGTGCTAGAGAAATTAAAAGGGTAGATTTTTTAAAATTTCTTGGATAAAAGAAAGACCTAACAAGTTTTTGAAACCTATCAGGTCTTTATATTAAATGTTAAAAATAGAGTTTATTCTCCTAAAAATGGATATCTATAATCTGTTGGAGTAACAAATGTTTCTTTAATTAATCTAGGTGATACCCAACGTAATAAATTTTGAGCAGAACCAGCTTTGTCATTTGTACCAGAGGCTCTTGCACCACCAAACGGTTGTTGTCCTACAACGGCACCTGTTGGTTTGTCGTTAATATAAAAGTTACCAGCACAGTTTTCTAAAGCTTTTGTAGCTTCTGCAACTGCATATCTATCATTAGAAAAAACAGCACCTGTTAATGCGTATTCAGAAGTTTGATCTACCAATTGCAATGTTTCAGACCAATCTTTGTCTTCATAAACATATATGGTTACAACGGGACCAAAAAGTTCGGTCTCCATTGTTGTGTATTTGGGGTTTGTTGTTACAATTACAGTAGGTTCAATAAAATAACCTTTAGATTTATCGTAGCTTCCACCTGCAAAAACGATAGCATCTGTGTCTTTTTTAGCTTGTTCTATATAGCGAACTAATTTGTCAAAAGAACCTTCGTGTATTACAGCAGTAATAAAGTTGCCCATGTCTTCTGGAGACCCCATTTTAAAGGAAGCGATATCTTCTTTTACAAAATTTAAGGTTTCTTCTGCTAAAGATTTTGGTAGATATACTCTAGAAGCGGCTGAACATTTTTGTCCTTGGTATTCAAAAGCTCCACGTATAATCCCTGTAGCAACTTGTTTTGGGTTTGCTGATGGATGAGCAATGATAAAATCTTTCCCTCCTGTTTCTCCTACAATTCTTGGATATGTTTTGTAGGTATGAATGTTAGTTCCTATCTTTTTCCAAATTTCTTTAAACACAAATGTAGATCCTGTAAAGTGGATTCCTGCAAAATCTGGGCTATCAAAAATGGTATTAGAAATCATAACGGGGTCTCCAAAAACAACATTAATAACTCCTGGAGGAACGCCTGCTTCATTAAAAATATCCATAATTACTTTTGCAGAAAATATTTGGCTATCAGAAGGTTTCCAAACAACTACATTCCCCATCATAGCAGCACTTGCTGGTAAATTAGCAGCAATTGCTGTAAAGTTAAAAGGGGTAATTGCATATACAAAACCTTCTAAAGGTCTGTATGCTACTCGGTTCCAAATTCCATCAGAAGAATCTGGTTGATTTTCATAAATCTGCGTCATATATTCTACGTTAAAACGTAAAAAATCAATCAACTCACAAGAAGCATCTATTTCTGCTTGATGTATGTTTTTAGATTGAGCAATCATCGTTGCGGCATTAATTTT
>CAZZPG010000050.1:0-12500 GCA_964655975.1 uncultured Flavobacteriaceae bacterium | reverse complement strand
GTTTGGCAATATAACAGGCCCATTGCAACTTAATGAGTACCCTGTAGAACCTGTTGCAGTAGATATAATTATACCATCTGCCCAATAATTGGTTAAATATTTTTTATTTAAGTAGGTTTTTACACCAATAATTGAGGTGGTATTTTTACGTGCTACAGTAATTTCATTTAAGGCAAAATTCACTTTAGTTAGTGTTTCTATTTCTGGTAATGTTTTTACTTTTAATAAAGAACGTTCTATAATAGTATATTCTTTTTTAAAAAGTAATTCTAGTGCTTCTTTAATTTGATTTTTTTGTATCGTAGCCAAAAAACCAAGCCTACCTGTATTAATGCCTAAAATAGGAATGTTTAAATTTCTAATAAAAGTAACTACTTGTAAAATTGTGCCATCACCACCAATGGTAAACATTAAATCAAAAGACTCATTCAAATCATTAAAAGATGTAAATGTTGGGTGTTTTTTTTCTAATGATTTGTACTTATTAAGTAACTCATAAAATTGCTTTTCAAAAAAAACAACAATCTTATGCTCTTTTAATATGGAAAGTAAAATTTGTACTTCCTTTTTTGCAGTAAGGTTGTATGATTGACCGTAAATTGCTACTTTTTTCATTACATATTAAGGTATTTTTGAAGATAGTCTGACCTGTTTTTTAAATCATCTAAATACACATCATCTTGATGGGTGGTAACTACATGATAATCATATCTTCTAAATGTTTGAATAAGTTCATTCATCTCATCAGAAATTACTTTTATTGTAACTTGAATTTTATCGCTACTTTCTTCAGAAATATAGAGTCCTAATAGTGTAGCTTTATTGGCTTCAATAATTTGAGTAACTTCACGCATAGATGTATCTGCTTTGTTTTTTTCTACCAACAAAGTTTCTCCATCATGGTATAAAAATGGGCTGTTGGTAAAAATATCTAAAATATCATTCAATTCATAATAGCCAATGTATTTTTTTTGAGCATTTAATACAGGAATTAAATTACAATCATTATCAGCAAATAATTTTAATAATTCTAATAACGATGTTTTTTTATCAGCATAAAAATATTGTAATAAGTAGGAATATTTTGTTAATTCTTTATTTTTATCTTCAATTGTTTGAATATCACTTTCAGAAAAACAACCTTTTAAATATCCGTTTTCTACAATAGGAATATGAGTTATTGGTAAGGTTTTACACAGTTTTAGGGCGTTTTTAACTGAGTTTTTTAAGGAAAGAGTTTTTATTTCTTTTAATATGTAATCGGTTATCTTCATTTAGCACGAATATAGGTTAAACTGATGAAATGCCTTACCTTTGTAGTCTGAATTTTATAGAATGACAAAGTTAAGTGTAAATATTAATAAAATTGCAACTTTACGAAATTCTCGTGGTGGCAATGTACCAAATTTACTAGAAGTTGCCAAAGATATTCAAGAGTTTGGTGCAGATGGTATTACTATTCACCCAAGACCAGACCAACGCCATATCCGTTACCAAGATGCGTATGATTTAGAACCAGTTGTTACCACAGAATATAATATTGAAGGAAATCCAATTCGTAAATTTATAGATTTGGTGTTGGCTGTAAAACCTACGCAAGTTACTTTAGTGCCAGATACTATAGATGCACTAACCTCAAGTGCTGGTTGGGATACCATTAATAATCAATCTTTTTTACAAGAAGTAATTACGGAGTTTAAAAGCAATAATATTAGAACGTCTATTTTTATTGATACTGATAAAAAACTAATTGAAGCTGTTGCAAAAATAGGTGCTGATAGAATAGAATTATACACAGAACATTTTGCTACAGAATATAAAAAAGGAAATTTTGATGCTATAAAACCGTACGCAGAAGCAGCAATTTTAGCTCATAATATAGGGTTAGGAATTAATGCAGGACATGATTTGAGTTTAGAAAATATTCAATTTTTTAATAGCAATATTCCAAATTTAGCTGAAGTCTCTATTGGGCATGCACTTATTACAGAAAGTTTATATCTCGGATTAGAAAATGTGGTAAATATGTATTTATATAGATTGAGTTTCTAGTTTTTAAAATGGTAGAAGAAAGAAAAGTAAAGAAAATTTTACATTCAAAAATAATGGGTCAAGGTAACCCATTATTAATTTTACACGGATATTTTGGTATGGGAGATAATTGGAAATCACTTGCCAATAAATTTGCTAAAAATTTTGAAGTACACTTAATTGACCAAAGAAATCACGGACGTAGTTTTCATACAGATGATTTTAATATAAAATTGATGAGAGAAGATTTATATAACTATATACAGCATCATCAATTAGAAAAAGTAAATTTGATAGGGCATTCTATGGGTGGAAAAACTGTAATGTTTTTTGCAGTCAAGTACCCAAAGAAGGTTCATAAATTAATTGTGGTAGATATTTCTCCTAGAATGTACCCACCACATCATCATGAAATTTTAGAAGCTTTAAATTCTATAAATTTCTTAATACAAAACACAAGAAAATTAGTAGATAAAAAATTATCTGAAAAAATAGTAGAATATGGTGTTCGGCAATTTCTACTTAAAAATGTATATTGGAAAAAAAAAGAACAATTAGCCTATCGATTTAATTTAGAGTCGCTCACAGAAAATTCTAATAAAGTTGGTGTTGCACTTCCTTTATTCACTAATTTTGATGGGGATACACTTTTTTTAAAAGGAGGGAACTCTAAATACATTTCTAAAGATGATGAACAGTTAATTAAAACTCATTTTTTTAATTCAAAAATGATAACCATCCCTAAAACAGGGCATTGGTTACATGCAGAAAAACCGATGGAGTTTTACAATATTGCATTAATTTTTTTTAGAGGTTAGTAATCTTATAACACCATAAAAATAGATTGTGGCTAATACAAAGAAAAAGAAATTGTAACTTCGTCATAATTACTAAAAATTAGTATCATAAACCTGTCAAATACTTACAATAATACATAAATAAAATGGATATATTTTTAACACTTTTAGGCTTTATTCTAGTTCTTTTAGGAATTATTGGAGCATTTTTACCTATTTTACCAGGTCCTTTAACGGGTTGGTTTGGGCTTTTATTACTGCACTTAACCAAAGCAGTGCCAACAGATTGGGTTTTTTTAAGTGTCACTTTAGGATTCGCAATTTTAATTTGGATATTAGACTATATTATTCCTGCTATGGGAACCAAAAAATTTGGTGGCACTAAATATGGTGTGTACGGAACCACTATTGGATTAATTGTTGGGTTACTCTCTCCTGTTCCATTCGGTATTTTAATCGGAGCATTTTTTGGTGCACTAATTGGAGAGTTAATATATGATAGCAAAGATACCAACAGAGCTTTAAAAGCATCTTTTGGAGCATTTTTAGGTTTTTTAGCCTCAGTTACTATAAAATTTTCTATAGCTACCGTATATTTTGTACTTTTTATTATTAAGTTTTGGAATTATAAAGAAGTTATTTTTTAGGAAAAATTTAGAAGAAATATAAGCCTCAATTGAAATACTCTAATAGCTCCTTACCTAAAAGCAACTACTAATAACAGAAAAACATTTATAAAAAAAAAGCAACCCATCTCAGGGAAGCTTTCCATTGGTTAACAAAACCACGACATTTTTACAAAAATGTCAAAAACAACACAACTAAATACTGTTTTAACAAAAAACAGTAGCCCACAAATATACACTCTTTTTTAGAACTATTAGAACTAAAAAATTAAATAAAATTATGATATCTAATTAAAAATTAATCACCCCATTATTATTTAAAATGTGTAACAACTTATTTTATTCTCCAAATCCAATTTAAATATAGCTTTTTAGTATTTATCAAATTTTAATAGGATACCAATAATATATCATACAAATTAAGTATTTTTACTTTGTAGAATATAAAATTTTAATTTTCAAATTTTTATGTTAAAAAACCTGAAAACACTACAAGACTCATTAAAAGGAGAACTTTTTTTTGATAATTTACACAAAATTATCTATGCTACAGATGCATCAGTATATCGAAAAATTCCACTAGCAGTTGCTTACCCAAAAACCATAAAAGACATTCAATCTTTAATTCGTTTTGCTACAAAAAATAACTGCACCTTAATTCCTAGAACAGCAGGAACATCTTTGGCAGGACAATGTGTAGGTGATGGAATTGTAGTAGATGTGTCTAAGCATTTTATCAATATTTTATCTTTTGATGAAGCTCGTAAAACCGTTACCGTAGAACCAGGAATTATTAGAGATGAACTTAACATCTTCTTAAAACCGTACAAACTATTTTTTGCCCCAAACACCTCTACCTCTAACCGTTGTATGATTGGTGGTATGGTAGGCAATAACTCATCCGGAAGTACCTCTATAAAATATGGAGTTACACGAGATAAAGTGATTTCTATTAATGCTATTTTAAGTGATGGGAGTTTAGCTACATTTACTAAAATTACTTCAGATGAATTTAAACAAAAAACAAGAGAGAACACATTTGAAGGAAAAATTTATAAAACAATTTATAATGAATTATCAAAAAAGGCTCATCAGCAAGAAATAAAAAAAGAATTTCCAAAAGCAAGTATTCATAGAAGAAATACAGGATATGCTGTTGATGAATTACTAGATTCTGATTTGTTTGGAGGCACAAAAACAACAATTAATCTTGCAAAACTATTAGCAGGAAGCGAAGGAACACTCGCTTTTTTTACCTCAATTACCGTTCAATTAGATAATATACAACCACCAATAAGTATTATGATAATCCCTCACTTTAAAAGTATTAATAAGAGTTTAAAAGCAACAATTATTGCTATGAAACACTCTCTTTTTACGTGTGAGTTGATAGATAAAGTAATCTTAGACTGTACCAAAAACAATAGAAAACAAACAAAAAACCGATTCTTTTTACAAGGCAACCCAAAAGCAGTTTTAATGTTAGAAGTAGCGGCAAATACATTAGAAGAAGCAGAAATTTTAGCAGATAATTTAATAGACGATTTAAAAAATAACAACTTCGGATATCATCACCCAAAGATATACGGAGAAGATATACCGAAGATTTTTACACTCAGAAAAGCAGGCTTAGGCTTGTTAGGAAATATTGTTGGCGATAAAAAAGCCGTAGCCTGTATAGAAGATACAGCAGTAGAATTACAAGATTTGCCCAATTATATTGATGAATTTTCTGTAATGATGAAAAAATATAAACAAGAAGCAGTGTATTATGCACACGCAGGTGCTGGAGAAATTCATTTACGCCCAATTTTAAATTTAAAAAAATCGGAAGACGTAGGCTTATTTAGAAAAATCACCACAGAAACTGCTCAATTGGTTAAGAAATATAACGGTTCTTTTAGTGGCGAACACGGAGATGGAATTGTACGTGCAGAATTTATTCCAATAATAATTGGTGAGAAAAATTATCAATTATTACGACGCATAAAAAAAGAATTTGACCCTAAGAATGTCTTTAATAAAGGTAAAATTATTGACGCTTTTGCCATGGATAAAAATTTGCGTTATGAGGCTGATAGAGAAGAACCAGTAATTAAAACCATTCAAGATTTTTCTAAGAGTGAAGGCATTTTAAAACTTGCCGAAAAATGTAATGGTTCTGGAGATTGTAGAAAACCTATTTCGGCAGAAGGCACCATGTGTCCGAGTTATAGAGCATCAAAAAATGAAAAAGATACCACACGTGCAAGAGCCAATACTTTACGAGAATTTTTAACGAATTCTACTCAAGAAAATAAATTTAATCACAAAGAATTAAAAGAAGTTTTTGATTTGTGTTTAAGCTGTAAAGCCTGTGCAAGTGAGTGCCCTAGTAATGTAGATGTTGCAGCATTAAAAGCTGAATTTTTATACCAATACCAAGAAACAAACGGCTACTCTTTTAGAAGCAAATTATTTGCTAACAATGTAAAATACAATAAATTAGGGAGTATTTTTCCTGTTTTAACTAACATTGTTTTAAATACTACCATTGTAAAAAAAATGATGGGCATTGCTACCGAAAGACCCATCCCAAAACTAACAAAAGAAACCTTTAGAAAATGGTTTACCAAACAACCAATTTCTAAAAATACTAAAAAAATATACCTTTTTGTTGATGAATTTACCAACTATTACGATATAAAAATTGGTAAAGACGCTGTTTTTCTATTAGAAAAATTAGGCTACCAAGTGCAAATTATCAATCATAAAGAAAGTGGAAGAAGTTTTATATCAAAAGGGTTTTTAAAAGAAGCTAAAGCTATTGCCAATAAAAACGTGCGTATTTTTAAAAATATCATTACAGAAAAAACACCACTAATTGGTATAGAACCTTCAGCTATTTTAACCTTTAGAGATGAATACATTCGGTTAGCAGACGATAAAACATCAGCAGAAAAAATTGCCCAAAACACTGTTACTTTTGAAGAGTTTTTGAAGAAAGAATACCAACAAGGAAATATAGATGTCTCTTTATTTACAAATAATTTTAAAGAGCTAAAGATACATGGTCATTGCCATCAAAAAGCATTATCTGAAACCTTGGCATCTTTTGATGTTTTAAACATTCCCAAAAACTACAAAGTAACCATTTTAAATACAGGATGTTGTGGAATGGCAGGTTCCTTTGGTTATGAAAAAGAACACTACAAACTAAGTATGCAAGTGGGTGAAGATACACTGTTTCCAAAAGTTAGAAATATCTCAAAAGATAGCGAAATTGTTGCTTCAGGAATCAGTTGTAGACATCAAATTTTTGATGGTACAAAACGCATTGCAAAACACCCTATTTCAGTTTTAAGAGAAGCATTAGTTGATTGATTTTTTTTCAAAAATTACTTATAAAAGTAGAAGGATTTTCTAATTTAAGTACCCACCTTGCTCAATAATTTTTCTATTTATTAACTATATTTTTGCTTTTTAATATGGTCATAATTTTTTCTTGAATTATATCCCAAAGGGATATTATTTGTTAAGTTCATCAAAAATGAAATTTCTATTGGTTATTAAATAGTTACTTTTAGTTAATGATTGAAACCTATTACATTCGGATAATTTTGTATATTTATGCTTTTATAAATTGATTACTCATGAAAAAATTTTCATCCCTAACATCTGTACTTATTATCGTTGCCGTAATATATTGGGCATTTGCTGATATGATACCCTCTGTAAACAAGAATAAAGCACTTTCTAAAACAGAATTTTCTATTGATAATGCACTACATCATCTAAAAAATATCACAAAAAAACAACATTATGTAGGATCTGATGAACATAAAATTGTTAGAAACTATATAGTAAATGAATTAAAAAAATTAGGTTTATCCCCAACCATTCAAGTACAAACAGCTATTAATAAAAATTGGGCGACAGGGACTACTATAAAAAATATTATTGCAAAAATTAAAGGAACTGAAAAAGGAAAATCCCTTTTGCTACTTTCTCATTATGATTCTAGCCCACATTCCTCATTTGGAGCTAGTGATGCAGGTTCTGGCGTAGTTACAATTTTAGAAGGAATTAGAGCTTTTTTAGCTAAAAATCAACCACCAAAAAATGATATTGTTATCTTAATTTCTGATGCAGAAGAGTTAGGTTTATTAGGAGCAAAAGCTTTTGTTGATACGCATCCTTGGGCAAAAAATGTGGGATTGGTTTTAAATTTTGAAGCCAGAGGTAGTGGTGGGCCAAGTTATATGTTGATGGAAACCAACGGAAAAAATCACAAACTTTTATCAGAATTTATAAAAGCAAAGCCCAATTATCCTGCTGCTAGTTCTTTAATGTACAGTATCTATAAAATGTTACCAAATGATACTGATTTAACCATTTTTAGAGAAGACGCTAATATTAATGGATTTAATTTTGCATTTATAGGTGATCATTTTGATTACCACACCTCACAAGACACCTATGAGCGTTTAGATAGAAATACGTTATTACATCAAGCAGATTATTTTACTACAATGTTAGATTATTTTGCCTTTTCTAATCTTCAAAATTTTAATAGTGATGAAGATGATGTTTTTGTAAATTTTCCGATAGTAAAAATAATTAGTTACCCTTTTTCTTGGGTCTTTCCAATGCTAATCGGTGCTTTTGTATTGTTTTTAATATTGCTTTTCTTCGGAATTTCTTTAAACAAGATTACTATAAAAGGATTATTAAAAGGATTTGTACCTTTCTTTATTTCAATAATTTTATGTGGTGGAATTTCCTTTGGTTTATGGAAACTTTTACTCATCATTCACCCTCAATACAAAGATATTTTACATGGTTTTACATACAACGGATATGAATATATTTTAGGAATCGTTTTTTTAAACCTTTGGATTTTATTTAAAGTATATCAAAAATTTAAAGACAATCAAAAACCCATCAATCTTATAATTGCTCCTATTTTTATTTGGTTGATTATTAATTACTTTATTCAAGTTTATTTACAAGGTGCTGGATTTTTTATTATCCCTGTTTTTAGTGGATTATTAATTTTAGCTATTGCTGTTTTTATGAATATTAGAGAACAATCTAAGCCAATTCTCTTTACCATTCTTTCTATACCAACTCTCTATATATTTGCTCCTTTAGTGCAAATGTTTCCTGTAGGATTAGGATTAAAATCATTATTTATTAGTGCCATCTTTATTGCTTTACTTTTTGGGTTGTTTACCCCTATATTTATCCGTAAACACACACACAAATACCTTACAAGATTAATAGGATTCTTAACTGTTTTGGTTTTTGGTATTGCCTCATATAATAGTAGTTTTTCATTAGAAAATAAAAAACCAAATAGTTTGGTATATATACAAGATGTAGATAGCCAGACAGCATATTTTGGTACTTATAACACTACTTTAGATAGCTATACAAAACAAGTTTTAGGCAATAACCCAACAATAGGAAGTATTAAAAATGCCTCTTCTAAAAGTAAGTACAATACACCTTTTAAATATCATATTAAAACAGATTATAAAGGGGTTGCTTCTTCAAAAATTATTGTAAAGAAAGATACAATAATTAATAATAAAAGATATTTAGAGTTTCGTATTAACCCTTATAGAAAAATTAATAAAATAGGGTTACGAACAATTAATAATATTTCTTTTTATAGCCTTAAAGCCAACAATATATCTATTATAGAAAAAGGAGAGAGATACATAGTTAATAATGAGTCTTTTTTAGACTATTATTTTGCAGATACAGACAAAACCCTAACCATTTCTTTTTCTGTTGATAAAGAGACTCCGTTAGATTTTATTTTGAATGAAACTTCTTTTGATTTATTAACAAACCCTCTATTTCATCTACAACCAAGATCTCAAGAAATGATGCCAACACCTTTTGTTACAAATGATGCGATTGTTTCTTTAAAAAAAATACATTTGTAACTATTTAATTACAGATACACGTAACGTATTTACCATCCCTTTGTCTTTAACAGGCATAGAAGTCAGGTTAATCATTAAATCTCCTTTGGTGACAAAGCCTTTTTTTTGAGCTATTTTGTTTATATCAGCCACCGTATCATCAGTACTTACATTTTTATTGTAATAAAAAGCTCTTACTCCCCAAAGTAGGTTCATTTTACCTAGAATCCTTTTTTCAGATGAAAATGCTAAGACATAAGATTTTGGTCTCCAAGCAGAAATTTGAAACGCAGTATAACCACTATTAGTTAAAGTAGAAATAGCAGTTGCACTAGTATCATTTGCCATTAATGCTGCATGATGACATATTGCTTTGGTTACAAAACGACCTGTTTTAATATGGGGTGCATCATGAGGTACTTTTATTAACGGAGAATTTTCTACACTTCCTATAATTTCGCTCATTTTTTTAATAACTGCTAGTGGGTTTTTTCCTACAGAAGTCTCCCCAGACAACATAACAGCATCTGCTCCATCCATAATAGAGTTGGCAACATCATTTACCTCTGCTCTTGTAGGGATTGCATTAGTTATCATGGTTTCCATCATTTGTGTAGCAATAATTACAGGGATTCTTGCTTGTTTTGCACGTAAAACTAATTTTTTTTGAATTAAAGGAACTTCTTGCATTGGTATTTCTACACCTAAATCTCCACGAGCCACCATCAATCCATCACAATATGGTATTAGTGCATCAATATTTTCTACGGCTTCTGGCTTTTCAATCTTAGCAATTACAGGAACTCTATAGTCTGAGTGTAGGTTAATTAAATCTCTTAACATTCTTAAATCTTCAGGTGTTCTTACAAAAGAGAGTGCTATCCAATCTACTTCTTGCTGTAAAGCAAATATGGCATCTTTTTTATCCTTTTCTGTCAAAGCAGGTAATGAGATTGCTGTATTTGGTAGGTTTACTCCTTTTTTTGATAATAGCATACCTCCTACCAATATTTTAGTAATAACTTCTGTTTTCTTATTGGTTGATAGAACTTCAAACATCAATTTGCCATCATCTACTAAAATATGCTCTCCTACTTTTACATCTTTAGGAAACCTTTGATAAGTCATAAATGCTTTTTCTTTTGTCCCTATGCATTTTTCTGTGGTAAAAATAAATGTATCTCCATTATGCAATTCAATATTATCTTCCATAACTCCAACACGTAACTTTGGTCCCTGTAAATCGGCTAAAATAGCTACATTAAATACTCTTTTTTTATTAATTTCACGAATCATTTTAATAGATTCAATCACATCAGGATAATTTGCATGAGAAAAATTGATTCTAAAAACATTTACACCTGCAGAGGCTAAATCTTCTAAAATTTCTTTAGTATTTGTTGCAGGCCCTAAGGTGGCAACTATTTTGGTTTTTTTGTTATGAGGCATTTTAAAAAATTAAATATTCTTTAGATTTTAATAATGTATAATCTAAAGAATAAGAGGTTATTACTTGGTTAATTTTATTAATTTTATCTAGTATCTTCAAAAGAAAATCAGAATCTATTTCTCCAATAATTTTGATAAAAAAATCTATCTTTTTTTTTTCTGGAATTAAATAAGTTTTTATTTCTGTATTTAACAACATTTGTGCTGACTGGGCTGTATAATTATCTTTAAAACTATTTGAAATTAAAAACCAATCAAAGCCATCATTAGTTTTTGTATGGCTAAACACAGTAAAAGAGGCATTGTTTTTTTCATTTTCAAAGTCTAAACTATACAGTGCTTTTTTAAATTTTGTACTTAAATAGGTATTTAATAAATATGCTAATTGATAATCTTTTAGAGCTGTATGAATACCTATTAAAGAATATTTTTCTTCAAAAAAGTCATCAAAATCTAAAGAATACATCTGCAACTTCATTTATTATACAATATAAGCAGTAGCTAAAATACAGATTGTTTCTTAAAGTTCTATAAAAAAAACGAAATAGTTACAATTTTGGCTCTTATAAAGAAATTAATCAAAAATAAGTTTGATATTATTAACATATTCTCACAAACTTATAGATAAAACTATACAGGAGTATTAAATAAACTAAACAATATATTTAATATTTCTTTTGATAATAAATATTCACCTCTCTATATTATATTTTAGGAGCATTAAATAATGTTTTTTTGTCTAAAAAAAGTGTCTATACTATCTGCTACATCAAAGCAATTATTCACTTTTTTAACATCATTACAAAAAGCGTCACCAAATGTATGAGATTTACATTGAAAATTGGATAAATCTATAGTTATAAATTTTGGATTGATTTTTACACATTGTTCAAATAACATTTCAATAGTTGTATATTGCTTAATATCTATATTTTGTTGTAAGAGATATCCTTTTAAATAATTTTCTATTACAAATTGTGCGTTTTTACATACCAAAGATGAAACTACATCTTCTTCTGGTCTAAAAAGTTCTTCATTAGCTTCTTTTAATTTTTTTACTGCTTTAGTAAAGTTCTCTTTTGCTTGTTCTTTCATAATTAATTTTATGTTAAATTAAAAAATCCTCTTGTTTTCTTTAAGCAAACAAGAGGATTTTAGAAAATTATAAATTGCTAAAAATTTGTAAACGCTCCCACTTATCATCTACATGGTTTTGGGCTTTTAGTAATAATTGTTTAGCAAATTTTTCATCCATCTTTTTAACACGAGTAAAACGAGTTTCTTTGTACATAAAGTCTTCTACATTTCCTACTGGTGCTTTAGAGTCTAGTTTGAATTTTTTACCTTTTGGATTATCAGGATTAAACCTAAACAAAGGCCAATAACCCGTTTCAACAGCTAATTGTTGATGTACTGCTCCCATACCCATATCGTACCCATGCTCTATACAATGAGAATAAGCAATAATAATTGAAGGTCCATCAAAAGCAACAGCTTCTTTAAAAGCTTTTATGGTTTGCATATCTTTTGCTCCCATAGCAACTTGTGCTACATATACACTACCGTAAGAAACAGCTTGTAATGCTAAATCTTTTTTTGCTGTTTTTTTACCAGCAATAGAGAATTTTGCACTTGCACCAATTGGGGTTGCTTTAGAGGTTTGCCCTCCAGTATTAGAATAT
>CAZZPG010000049.1:0-12835 GCA_964655975.1 uncultured Flavobacteriaceae bacterium | reverse complement strand
TTATCTGCCTTTGCTGCCGAAGCACCAGGAGGTGTCTTTTCTATAGAAGCTGAAAGCGCAGATGATCAAGAAAGGTTAGCCTTTATAATTCAAAATTTAGATGATCACAATGCAACATATACTAAAACCGTTGCAGGTACAGTAACTACTTTAGATATTGCTTCTGGTCAATTTATAGGAATGCCAACTCGTATAAACGGTTTTGTTAAACCAATGGCTAAATATAATATGTTTAGTAAACCAAGTGATGCTATTATCCAAGCAACAGGTAAAGGAATGCCTATTTATTCAGAAATCATTCTAAGTAGTGCAGAAGCATATTTTTTACAAGCAGAAGCTGCAGTTAGAGGTATGGGAGGAGATGCACAAAGTTTATTTGAAGCAGGAATTACAGAATCTATGAAATTTTGGGGCGTTTCTGGAGCTAACTATATTACTACAGAAGCCGCTGCAGATATTACTACGGGAACCATGGATGAAAAATTAGAAAAAATAGCTCTACAACGTTGGTTGAATAGTTATACAGATGGTTTTGAAGCTTGGGCTGTAGTTAGAGATTATGGTTATCCTACTGAATTAACACAGGGAGTTACTAACCCAAAAATTTATGAACTTGGTACCTTAAATGGTAAATATCCCCAACGTTTACGTTATGGTAGTGATGCACAATCTAACCCTAACTACCAAGCAGCAATTGCTGTTCAAGGAGCAGATAATCAAGGAACTAAACTTTGGTTTGCCAAATAAAAGATAAAAGTTTTTTATGTTAATTATTTGAAAGGTGAGTGGTTTTTATAATCACTCACCTTTCAATTTATTGAGCATCTTTAAGAATAAAAACTTGTTATATAAGTTTCATTTTATGAACTATAGAAAAGCCAATGAGAATAGTAGTTTTAAGTTTGTTGTGCTTTAGGTAATTGTACAAATATCTTTTATAAACGATACCCTCATTAAAGAGGTTACTTTTTTTGTTAGACTAATTTAGCTCATAAATAATAATTAAAAGATAGAATATAAAGAAATAAAATCATTTGTTTTATATAGATAGAATACTGTCTTTTATCGAAAAATATTTTACAATAGGTATTTCAAATATATCTTTACTTTTCAGTTATATCTATCATATAAAATGACAATTAATACTCCTAAAAAAATCATCTACAAACCAGCAGGAAAGTTTGAAGAAACTCGTTTCGAAAAAATACATAATGTAATTTTTAATAACTCTAATAAAGCATCTAAAGTAGTAGCTTATGAAATAGCTAGTTTAATTCAAGAAAAAGCAAAAGAAAACAAACCTTGTATTTTAGGATTGGCAACAGGTTCATCACCCATTAAAGTTTATGAAGAATTGGTGAGGTTACACAAAGAAGAAGGACTAAGTTTTTCTAATGTAATTTCTTTTAATTTAGATGAATATTGGTCTATGCAACCAGATGATTTACAAAGTTATCATTATTTTATGCATGAACATTTGTTTAATCATATAGATATTTTACCAGAAAATATTCATATCCCAGATGGAACAATCAGTACAGATGAAATATATCAATATTGTATAGATTATGATTTAAAAATTAAATCGTATGGAGGTTTAGATTTCCAATTGTTGGGTATTGGAAGAACAGGTCATGTTGGTTTTAATGAACCAGGGTCACATTACAATTCAGGTACAAGAAGTATCACTTTAAATTATATTACAAGAGAAGATGCAGCACCAGCATTTTTAGGGATAAATAATGTTCCTAGAAAAGCAATTACTATGGGGATAAGCACAATTAGAAGTGCAAAAAGAATTATTTTATTAGGCTGGGGGGTAAATAAAGCAACTATTTTGCAACAAACAATAGAAGGAGATATTACCTCTCAAATACCTGCAACTTATCTTCAAAATCATAAGAATACTACATTTGTTTTAGATGAGGAAGCATCATCAGAATTAACAAGAATAAAAACACCATGGCTCGTTAGTTCTTGTGTTTGGACAGAAGAATTAAAAAAGAGAGCTATTTTTTGGTTGTGCGAAAAACAACAAAAACCAATATTAAAACTAACAGACAAAGACTTTAATGATAATGGTATGTCTAGCCTATTGGCAGAAGAAGGAAGAGCTTATGATTTAAATATTAAAATATTTAATGCACTACAACATACCATTACTGGGTGGCCAGGAGGTAAACCTAATGCAGATGATACTAATAGACCAGAAAGAGCAAACCCTACAAAAAAACGAGTAATTATTTTTAGTCCACACCCAGATGATGATGTTATTTCTATGGGAGGTACTTTTGATAGGTTGGTAGAGCAAGGGCATGAAGTTCATATAGTTTACCAGACTTCTGGCAATATCGCTGTTTCAGACGAAGAGGCTTTAAAATTTGCAGAAGTAGTGAAATCTCTAAATGTAAAAAATGTAATTATTGATACAATTATTGATACAATTAAAAATAAAAAACCTAATCAAAAAGATTCACTAGAAACAAGAAATTTAAAAGGAAAAATAAGAAGAGCAGAATCTATTGCGGCTACAAGATTTTTAAATTTACCAGATAAAAATGTACACTTTTTAGATTTGCCTTTTTATGAAACAGGAAGTGTAAAAAAAAATAACTTGTCTAATACAGATATAAATATTGTTGTAGATATAATACAAAAAATAAAACCACACCAAATTTATGCGGCTGGAGATTTGGCAGACCCTCATGGCACACATAAAGTCTGTTTAGATGCCGTTTTTGAAGCCATAAAGATACTTAAACCACAGGAGTTTATGAATAATTGTTGGGTTTGGTTGTACAGAGGAGCTTGGTTTGAATGGAGACCTTATGAAATAGAAATGGCTGTACCAATGAGTCCAGACCAAGTTCTTAAAAAACGTTTAGCAATTTTTTATCATCAGTCACAAAAAGATGGAGTGATGTTTCAAGGAGATGATGCTAGAGAGTTTTGGGTAAGAGCCGAAGATAGAAATAGAGAAACTGCAGATATTTATCATAATTTAGGAATGGCAAATTATGCAGCAATGGAAGCTTTTAAACGTTATTATTTCTAAAAAACACATATGAAAAATATAAAAAAATTCATTTTTAGTATAATTCTTTTTCTAATAGTTTCTGTAAAAGCCCAAGAGCAGTATTTAGCAGAAAAATACAACTTAATGCCTTGGCCAAAAGAAATGGTTCTTAATAAAGGTAAGACAATTATTACAGAAAATTTTACTATTTCTGTTACTTCTAAAAAAGGGAGAGTGTACAAAAAAGCTACTCAATTTTTACGAAGACTATCAAATAGAACAGGATTATTTTTAAAACAAGACTTTCCAATTAGCAATACAAATAAAGCCACAATAATAGTTCATTTTAAAAAAGTAGCTGTACTTAAAATAGGAGTAGATGAGTCTTATACAATCAGTCAAAAAAATAATACAGTTTTTTTAGAAGCAAATACAGATATAGGTGTTTTAAGAGGGCTAGAAACACTTTTACAATTAATACAAGTTCAAAAAAACACGTATTTTTTTCCAAATATAACCATAAAGGATGCGCCACGTTTTATTTGGAGGGGCTTGATGATAGATGCCTCTCGGCATTTTGAACCAGTTTATGTAATTAAACGTAATTTAAAAGCAATGGCATTTGTAAAGATGAATGTTTTTCATTGGCATTTAACAGATGACCAAGGCATACGGTTCGAATCAAAAACATACCCAAAATTGCAAGCATTAGCTTCTGATGGGAACTACTATACTAAAGAACAAATTAAAGAGGTAGTAAAATATGCAAATCAATTAGGAATTAGAGTAGTACCAGAAATTGATGTTCCAGGGCATGCAACCGCATTTTTAGTAGCCTATCCAAATTTATCTAGTAGAGATACTATTTACACTACAGAACGATTTGCAGGAGCATTTAACCCAACTTTAAACCCTATTAAAGATGAAACTTATGTGTTTTTAGATAATTTATTTAAAGAAATAACACCTCTTTTTCCTGATGAATACTTTCATATAGGAGGAGATGAAAATGCAGGTAAAGATTGGGATGAAAATAAAACTATTCAAGCCTTTAAAAAAGAAAAAGGACTTAAAAACAACCACGAACTCCAAACCTATTTTAATATCCGATTAGAAAAAATTTTAAAAAAATACAATAAAAAATTAATGGGTTGGGATGAAATTATGACTTCCTCAATGCCTACAACTGCCGTTATTCATTCTTGGAGAGGAAAGCACGAAGGTTTAAAAGGAAGTACGTTGATAGAAGCTGCTAAAAAAGGATATCAAACAGTTCTATCTAACGGATATTATATTGATAGAATGTTATCTGTAAACCATCATTATAGTATTGATCCTATTGGAAATACTGTATTAACAAAGGAAGAACGATTAAAAATATTAGGAGGTGAAGCTACTATGTGGGGAGAACTAGTAACTCCTTTAACCATAGATTCTCGAATATGGCCTAGAACTGCAGCAATTGCAGAACGTTTTTGGTCTAAAAAGACGATAAATAATATTGAAAATATGAGAAAAAGACTAACAGTAATTAATTTACAGTTAGAGGAGGTAGGTATTACTCATCTTAGAAATAAAGAGGCTATTTTAAGAAATATTGTAGGTTCTAAAAATACCCAACCAATAGAGATATTAACCAATATTTGCGAACCATTAAAAGTATATAGTAGAAATGCAGGAGGTACAGAATACAATACTTTTGCACCTTTTACTCTTTTTGCAGATGCGTGTACTACAGATGCACCAGATGCTTATCTGTTTAATAAAATTGTAAAAGAGTTTGTAAAAACATCATCTAAAGAGAAACAAAAAAGTATCATTACATTTTTAGATAAATGGATTGTAAATGATATGTTTTTTCAACAAATTAATAAAAATTATAAGACAGCTATCTTATCTAATTTATCTAAAAATTTAAAAGAAATTTCTATCTTATTAAAAAAAGGGTTTAACAACAAATTAATAAAAAATACTATTAAAAAATCTGCAAAACCAATACTTATACAACTAAAGCAACCAATAGCAGATACAGAATTAATGATTGTCGGTTCATTACAAACATTGGTTAATTATTTGAATAAAAATTAGATTTTTATGTATCAAATTAAATCCGTTTTTTTACTTGTTTTTAGTCTGCTAAGTTTCTTTTCTTGTAAAAAAGAAGTAAGTAATAAAAGTACAGATTTTACCAAAGAACATCTTTTTACTAAAGGAATAGAAGGACCAGCCGTAGATAGTAAAGGGAACTTGTATGCTGTAAATTTTAAAGAAGAAGGAACTATAGGAACTGTAGATAATGTTGGAAAACCTACACTTTTTATAAAACTACCTAATGGTTCTGTAGGAAATGGTATCCGTTTTGATAAAGAGGATAATATGTACATTGCAGATTATGTGCATCACAATATTTTAGTTGTTAAAAAAGGCACAAAAGAAGCTGTTGTTTTTGCCCACGATAGTATTTTAAATCAACCAAATGATATAGCAATTTCTCCTAAAGGGATACTGTATGCAAGTGATCCTAACTGGAAAGCATCCACAGGAAATATATGGATGGTAAAGAATCATAAATTTGTATTGCTAGAAAAAAATATGGGTACTACAAACGGTATAGAAGTAAGCCCAGATGGTAAAAAACTCTATGTAAATGAATCTGTACAACGCAATGTTTGGGTGTATGATATTTTAGCTGATGGAAGCGTTACAAACAAAAAACTATTTACAAAATTTAAAGATTTTGGGATGGATGGTATGCGTTGTGATGATAAGGGAAACCTATATATCTGTAGATACGGCAAAGGTACCATCATAGTTGTGTCATCAGTAGGAAAACAGCTTAGAGAAATTACTTTAAAAGGCAAAAAACCATCAAATATCACTTTCAGTAAAGATAAAAAACAATGCTTTGTTACTTTGGCAGATAGAGGGTGTTTTGAGGTTTTTAGCAACTAATAAGGATGTTTTTAATTATTATCCTATAATACCTTTTTTTCTGTATATTGGTGCCTTATAATTTTAGTAACTTATCTTTTTCAACTCTATTATAGCCAAAAAAGATTTTTTTAAGAAAAAATTGCTAAAAAGATATACCTAAAACATCTATTACATCTACTAATTTTAAATAAAAATGACTTGCTAACAAGTTCTTAAAAGACAGTAAAAAAGTTGTGCTTTAGCTATCCATTACAAAAAAAGAATACTTGTATATGAAAGAGTTATTGTTAATTAATCTTTTTTTTATTTAAGTTTGTAATCAAACTATTTTATATAATTAAATTTTTCTAACAATTAATTAGAAATAAGTAGAAGGAAATTATAAAATAGAATGTTTTATTTAATTTAAATTTTATTTATTGAAAGAAATTAAAAAAATAGAAATTTTTTTATGGGAAAAACTGAAAACAGGTAATGTAGATAGTTTAGGAAAAATATATGATAATTATATTGATATTTTATTTTCTTACGGAATACAGTTTTCAAACAATAAAGAGCATGTTATGGATTGCATCCATGATTTGTTTTTAGACCTATATAAGTACAGAAAAAACTTAGCCTCTACAGATAATGTAAAATATTATTTATTAAGATCTTTAAAGAGAAAAATTTATAAAAATAATACAACTCTTTTATTAAAAACACCTTTAAACAATAAATACCAACAAGAAAATTATACAGAATCTAATGAGGCTATTTTAATTTCTAAAGAAATAGAAGAGGAAAAAAAATACCAACTAGCAAAAGCTATACATTTTTTAACAAAAAAACAAAAAAAAGCTATATTTCTTAGATTTAATGAAGGAAGAACATACCAAGAAATTTCAGGAATAATGAATGTAAGTATTCAAACCTCTAGGACGATAGTTTATAGAGGAATAAAAGTACTAAGAAAACAGCTGTTATTTTTTCTTATATTTTTAAAAATCTATTTTTTTTTAAAATAGTACAAAAAGTAAAATAGTACAAAAAGACTGTCTATAAAAAACAATTATTTACTTTTAATATAAAATACATAGCTGTATTTTTATGTGAAAGTATCTTTTTTTTATGCAAAAAATAATAAAGAACTTATCATATTAATAAAAATAATGAAACAAAAACAACCAACAAAAATTACAGATTTATTAATTTCTAATAAAGAGAAAACAAAATTAAGAGATAAGATATTATCTTCTGTTTATTTATATAAAAGAAAAAAGCAAGTGCAATACTTTGCCGTTGCAGCCTCTATTACAATGCTATTTTCTGTTGTAATTTTTAAATCAAACCAAGGCTCTATTAATCAATTTATTGAAATAGCAAAAGAAAAGGGTACTAAAAAAACAAATATAGAACTGATACTTACAGATAAAAAAAAGATAGATATTAAAGAAAAAAACTCTGTTATTTCTTATTCAAAAACAGGAAAAAAACTAACGGTTGGTACAAGTACTTTTTTACAAGAAAAAGAACCAAAAGCATCCAAAAGCATAAAAACAGTATATAATACACTTATTGTTCCTTATGGTAAAAGATCTAAATTAACCCTTTCAGACGGTAGTATAGTATGGTTAAACTCTGGGTCTAAATTAATTTTTCCAATAACATTTAATCATCAAGTGTCTAAAAGAGAAGTTTATTTAGAAGGAGAGGCAATTTTTGAAGTAACACACAATAAAAAACAACCTTTTATGGTCTTGTGTAAAAATCATCAAATAACAGTGCTTGGTACGGTATTTAATATCAGTAATTATTTAGATGAGAAAAATATAAAAACAACCTTAAAAAGTGGTCGTGTAGAAATTCGCTATAGGAAAAATATTTTTATGCAAAAAACAATAAAAATTATACCAAATACAATGGCAATTTATGAGAAAAATAGCAATACAATTCAAACAAAAAAAGTAGAGGTAGCACCTCAGTTTTCTTGGAGAGAAGGAATTTTAATATTTAAAAATGATAATTTAAAATTTATTATGAAAAAATTATCAAGATATTATAATGTAGCCATAGAAATAACGAATACAGATTTAGCCAACCAAACATTTTCTGGTTATTTAGATTTAAAAGATTCATTAGAAAAAGTGCTTCAAATTATTAAAGTAACCTCAAATTTTACATACACTCACAGACAAAAAATAATAATAATTACTAAAACCCTAAAAATATGAGTAAATAACAAAAAAAGCCAAAAGATGGGGCAACATCCTTTGGCAAGGAAATTAACACGCTTATCAAAGTATTATTAATTAACCAATCAAAAAACAAAATTATGAATAAAAATATTAATCTTACCCTCTTTAAGGGACTAAAACCTTTAAAGTTCTACTTATTAACTATTATGAGGATTTTTTTACTATTAATTACTATTGGTCTTAGCTCTACTTATGCAAATTCATCTTATGGACAAACAAAGATTAATATTAATGTTAAAGATGTAACTTTTGAAAATTTATTTTATGAACTTCAACATAAAAGTAAATTTATTTTCTTTTATAAAGACAATATATTTAATAAAAATCAAAAAGTAACATTACAATTTAAAAACACCTCATTAAATGTGATTTTAGATAAAGCATTCTTAAATACAAGCTTAATCTATGTTATTAATGATAGACAAGTTATTGTTAAAAAGAAGAAAGAATATACCAGTAATAATCAAGCACAACAAAAATTTCTTGTTCAAGGTAAAGTAACAGATATAAGAGGAATTCCTTTATTAGGAGCTACCATTGTAGAAAAAGGAACTAGAAAAGGAGTAACAAGTGATTTAGAAGGGAATTACTCTATAAAAGTTTCTAGTAGAAAAGCTATATTAAAAGTTACCTATATTGGGTATAAAACCCAAGAAATAGTTGTAGGAAAAAATCCCATCCATAATTTTATGTTAGCAGAATCTTCAGATACTCTAGAAGAGATTGTAATATCAACAGGATACCAAGATTTACCAAAAGATAGACCCACAGGTTCTTTTTCTAAAATTACTTCAGCACAATTAAATACGGTATCTTCAAATATAATAGATAAAATGGAAGGATTAGCACCAGGATTAACCATATATAATACAGGAAGAGGTGCCATTGGTGAAAATGCAGAAGATAATGATTTCTTTATTAGAGGAATATCTACCTTTAGCAGTGTAACACCACTTATTGTTGTAGATGGTTTTCCTTTAGAAGAAGGAAGTAGTATTAACTCAATAAACTCAAATGATATAGAAACTATAACTATTTTAAAGGACGCAGCAGCTTCTTCTATTTATGGTCTTAGATCTGCAAATGGGGTTATTGTAATTACACTAAAAAAAGGAAGAGGAAGTAAAATTACCGTAGGTTATCGCTCAAATTATACGTTTGGTTCTACACCAGATTTAACATATATTAAAAGATTAAGAGCAAAAGATCAAGTAGCTTTTGAAGAAGAATGGTTTAATAAATTACCATCCAATTTACAAGTAAGAGATCCTTTTTCTCCTAGTAAACTTGGGTACTCAAAAGTATATGGTATTTTATATGATAAAAAAGAAGGACTAATAACACCAGAAGAGGCAAGAAGAAGATTAAACAAATTAGCTTCTTATGATAATACAAAAGATTTAGAAAAAGCTTTTTTAAACAAAATTTCAGAAATAGAGCATAATTTTAGCTTCTCTGGAACAGCAAATTCTAATAAATTAAACTACTATGCCTCATTTAATTATACAGATAAAGCAGGTATTTACAAAAAAGATAATGAAAAAATAAATAAGTTTAATTTAAAACTATCCTATAAATTATTAGATGATAAATTAAAAATTGATGTAAATACCAGTATTGTTAAACATATAAATTCTATATCACCATTACGTCGTCAATTTAGGCATAAATATGGTGGAGAATCTACGTTAATTCCTACTCACCTAAAAATAGACTCTTATGAAAACATTAGAGATGAAAATGGCAACCCATCATCAGTTATGTTTCAATGGTCACCAGAATTTTTGAAAACACTTGCTACTTTAGGAAAAGATGAATCTTGGAGTCCGTTAAGTGATTTAACAGATTTAAATATTAATAAAAAAAAACTTAATACTCGTATAAGCATAAATCTTCAATATCATTTAACTGATGCTATGTACATAGAACTAGGAGGTTATACAACAGTTTCCTACTCTTCAGAAGAATATTTTAAATCGGCAAATTCTTATTATAATAGAAATATACACAACTACTATACAAAATATATATTTAACTGGGATACTTTTCAGCGTGAGGTTAAAGAAAAATTATTACCAGGAGGAGATATTTTAACACAAACTAATAATGATAGAAATACCAAGTTTTATAGAGCACAAATAGTATTCAATAAATATTTAAAAGAAAACAAAAAGCATCATCTTAACTTTTTACTAGGAGCAGAAAGAAAAGAATATACACGAAACTCTTTAGTAACTAATTTATTTGGGTATGATAAACAAAGCTTAATATTTGGAGCTATAAATTTTTTAGATTTAATTGAGTTAAAAGAAAATTTACACGAATCTATAGAAGGTAATCTTTATGAGCATGATTTAGATATATTAGGAGGAAAATTTAAACAAGAAGATAGATTTGTGTCTTTCTATTCTAACTTTAATTATATGTACAATGAACGCTATATTTTTAGTGGTAGTATAAGGTTAGATCAATCTAATCATTTTGGTACAGATCCAAAATACAGATATACTCCTATTTGGTCTGCAGGATTTAGATGGAAAATAGATAAAGAAGATTTTTTAGCAGATAATGAATGGATAAATAGACTTTCTTTAAGAACCACTTACGGTTTTAGTGGAAATACGCCTAGCTATAAAAACGCATCATCTAGATATATTTTAGAAAGATACTATAATAATGAATATGATACATTTTTTAACACACCAACCGTTCCAAAAAATAGTGGATTAAGACAAGAAAAAACAAGTGTTTTAAATGTTGGTTTAGACTTTGGAATTCTAAATGAAAAATACAGTGGTTCCATAGATGTCTATCGTAAAAATACGGTAGATGTATTATCTAATAAAATTATAGACCCAACAAAATCTGGGTTTTATACAGCCTATTTAAATGATGCAAACATTGTTAATAGAGGAATAGATATAAATTTTGATGCAAAAATTATTGATACTCAAAACTTTAAATGGTTAAGTACCATAAACTACAGCTATAATAATAACATTGTAAAAAAAGTATACTCAGAAGATATAGGGGCAACAGATGTGTTAGGAAGAACATTTAATGCAGAAGGATACCCCGTAAGAAGCTTATTTGCAATGAGATGGAAGGGATTAAATAGTAATGGAGAATCCGTAGTATTAGATAATGAAGGAAATGAATATACAAACATACACACCATAAAAAAAATACCTTCTATGAAATTTTATAAACATATGGGAAGCGTGATACCAAAACAAACAATTGGTCTGATCAATGTTTTTTGGTATAATAATTTTGAACTTTCTATTTTCTTTATTTATAGTGGAGGTAATGTAATGATATCAGACAAAGGATCTTATAGGCTTTCAGGATCTAATAGAGAATTTCCAATATCCTTAAATTATTGGAGAAAGTCTGGAGATGAAAACACAACAGATACTCCAAATTTTTCAGGAGGAGTTGCAAAATCAGATAACACTTATTTAAGAACCTATGCAGATATTAATTTTGAAGATGCATCGTTCTTAAAATTAAGAAGAGTAATGCTTAGCTATGATTTAGCAAAAGCATTAGGTAAAAACTCCCCTTTCTCTTATTGTAAATTAAGATTTCAAGGAAATAACCTTTGGTCTTGGTTTGCAAATAAAAAAGGAATAGATCCAGAAGCATACATTAAGCAGTTAGGAAAAAGAACAATCTCTATCCCAGCTAGTTTCTCTTTAGGTATTGATATTAAATTTTAAACCTCTAATTATGAAAATTTCAAAAAAAAATATCCTTATAATTACCCTTTTTTCTATATTTTTTTCTTGTGAAGACTATTTAAATGTCATACCAGCAGGAACAATTATACCAAAATTAGTAGATGACTATGAAGACATCCTAAATTCACCCGTTGTATACGACAAAGTATGGCCTCCTTGTGATTTTCCTGTAGGATCAGATGATTTAATAAGCACAAGAACAGTTATAGAGTTAGATCAACGTAACTTATATACTTGGCAAAGCCCAACATATGCTTCCTCCCAAGAACCTTATATTTGGTCAAGTTTTTACAAAGCTATTTACAGTTATAATATTATTCTAAATAGTATTAATGATATTGTTGGAGATCCTAAAAAAATTAAAACAATAAAAGGAGAAGCTCTATTAGGAAGAGCCTTTGAGCATCTAATACTTTTAAACCTTTTTTCTAAACCTTATAACGCATCTACAGCCAGTTTAGACCCAGGGATACCCTATGTGACTATTGCAGATATTAATGAAAAAACACCATCAAGATTAACCATAGAAAAAACCTATGAGTTAATCATAAAAGACATTAATAAAGCAATTCCTCTTTTACCAAAAACACAAAAAGTAGTTTATAGAGGCACAAAAAGTGCCGCCTATAGCGTATTAGCAAGATTGTATTTGTACAAAGGAGATTACAATTTAGCCTTAAAAAATGCAAATATAGCTATGGTAGGAAATGAATTTAGGTTTTTAGACTATGTATCCTATTACACATCCCCAGCAAAAAGAAGATCTGCAGAAGACCAAGTATTTAAAGATGAAAGTATTTATTTTAGATCTTTAAATAATAGAATAGATATTTTTAAAATGACACATGAATTTCTAGACTCTTTTGAAGATTTTCCAGGAGGACCAACCCTCTCTTTTGGAAATC
>CAZZPG010000048.1:0-13016 GCA_964655975.1 uncultured Flavobacteriaceae bacterium | reverse complement strand
TGATGATGCAAATGTATTAGGAAAAGAAAATTATAAAGAATTTATTGCTCACAGACACGATCAATCAGTGCTGAGTTTACTCTCTAAAAAAAATAAAGACGTACTACTTATAAAAGATATTAGCGATTATGGGTATTATCCATATAGATATATTCTTGATTCTAATAGATTATATGATAAAAATTATTTAGAAACAAAAGATAATCTATTTAAAAGTACTATACTATCAACTAGAAATCAAAATATAATTATATATTTTTTTAAATATTTAGTTAGGAGAAGTTTACTGTTAATACAAATAAAAAAATGACCAAGAATATTAACTTTTTATCTGTTATAACAGTTTCCTTTAATAGTGAAAAAACTATTAAAGAAACAATAGAGTCTGTTTTAAATCAAACAAATTCAAATTTTGAATATATTATTATCGATGGAAAATCAATAGATAATACACTAGAAATTGTAAAAAATTATGAAAAACATTTTATTGAAAAAAAAATCCCAGTTAAATGGATTTCAGAAAAAGATACAGGGATTTATGAGGCATTTAATAAAGGAATAAAGTTAGCGAAAGGAGATTGGATTTCTTTTCTTGGTTCTGATGATGTTTACAAAAAGGATGCACTAGAGAACTATCAAAAAAAGATTAAGAGTTTACAAGAAAAAGTAGATTTTATTCATTCTAAAGTAAAAGTTGGAAATAAAAAAATTATAAAAGGAGAATGGTCTTGGAAAGTTTTTCGAAGAAGTATGAATATAGCTCATGTAGGAGCATTTCATCATAAAAATTACTTTAAAAAATATGGGGTATTTGATACATCTTATAAAATTGCAGGAGATTATGAGCTCTTATTAAGAGCTAGATTTTATTTAAAAATAGTTAAATTTGATAAAATTACTGCAATTATGGGAGATGAAGGGGTAAGTAATAACTCTATAAAGGAAGTTTATAAAGAAACAACAAGAGCAAAAATAGAAACAGCAAAAGTATCTAAAATAATATCTCAATTAGATTATTATAAATGGATGTTGAAATATCAAATTAAAAAAACAATAGATGCACTTACTAGATAAATATATCATTTCAAGTAGTGTGTTGGCATTGTTTACAGAAGCTTTTATGTTTCATTATATTATAGATTGGAAACTTTTTTATATAATTATAATCATCAATTTTTTGTTGCTATCAATAAATAAAAAAATAACAATTAGCAAAAATATAATAATTGTATTTTTATTTTTAATTATTCATGGTTTTATAATGTTTTTATGGATTAAAAACCCTTTAAAATCTCTGTTAGCTCAATTAATAGGAATTGCTGTAAGTAGTGTTTTTTTCTATAATCTTTTTAAAAATTATCGAGTTTTTCTACTTTTTAATAAATACAAACAAATAGCTTTTTTTGTTGCATTATTAGCAATACCAATGTTTATTTTTAAAATAAATAACTTTACAATTAATAGATTAAGTGGAGTTTTAACAGAACCTGCCCATTATGCAACAATTATGCTACCAGCAGCATATATATTTCTTAAAGAAAAGAAGTATTATAAATTTTTAATTATTTTTATTACCATACTATTATCAAAATCTTCTGTTGGGTATATTGGTTTGATATTGATATTTGTAATACCTCTATTTAAAAGGAAAAATTTTGTAAAGTACTCGGTAATTGTTTTTTTTATTTTGGGGGTTATTACTTATTATTTAAGTACAAAATGGAATGAACCTATAACAGAAAATAAAAGTAATGTATTTGTAAGAAGAATTAAAGAAACAAAAGAATCAATACAATCTGTTGTTACAGGATCTTTTAAAGAGTATACAAACTTAAGTACTTATGCCTTACTTAGTAATTCGTTTATTACAAGAGAAATTTTTACAAACAAACCATTAGGAACAGGATTAGGCTCTTATCCTTATGAGTATGATAAGTATTATAGTTTAATGAAACCTCCACCATATTTAATAACATTAAAATTATCAAAAATTAACAGAGCTGATGCAAATTCATTATTTCTTAGAGGGCTATCAAATTTTGGGGTTTTTTGGATTTTTTTAATGATTTTTTTTCTTTATAAAAGTATTTATATTTTAAAAAATAATAATATTGTTAGACAAAGTACGTTCTTTTATTTGGCTGTTAAATTATTAAGAGAGGGACATTATTTTCCTCCAGAATTTTATTTTTTCTTACTAATTTTTTTAAAAGATTTTGATGAAGATATTACATATAGTTGAGGATTTTTCAATTAGCAGTGGTGGTTTACGAACTGTAATACAAAATCTTGATTTTCAGTTAAAAAAAAGAGGGCATCAATCATACATACTATCATCAAATAAAGAAAAGGAGGATGCTATATTTGTGGTAAAAAGTAAAAAGAAGTGGTTGTATTCAAATAAATGGACAGAAAAAATAGATGAGATTGTAACTAAATATCATATAAATAAAATTCATATTCATGGTGTTTGGCTCTATCCACAGTATATTGGTGCTAAATATGCCATCCAAAATAAAATTCCTATGATTTTAAGTCCTCATGGAATGTATCAGCCTTGGTTATGGAGAAAAGGGATGTTAAAAAAGAAATTGTATTTTAATTTATTAAGTAAAAAATGGTTTTCAAAAGCTTCTATTATTCATTCAATAACTTCTAATGAAACAACTAATTTAAAAAAATTGTTTCCACAAAATTACTTTGTTGAAATTCCTAATTTAATATCCTTACAAGAAAAGAATACACACTATAATGCAAAAGAGAAATATATACTATATATAGGAAGATTAAATAAAACAAAAGGGATTGATTTACTTATTAAAGCTTTTTCAGAAATTAAAAACAAAAATGTAACGCTTAAAATTGCAGGTGAGTTTAATGAGTATAAAAAAGAGTTAGTAACCATCGTAAAATCATTATCTTTAGGAGATAAAATAGAGTTTTTAGGAATTGTAAAGAATAAAATAAAAATAAACTTAATTAAAAATGCTTGGGTATTAGTAAGCCCTACATATTCAGATGTTATAGGTATGGCAAACTTAGAAGGTGCTTCTTTTAAAACACCTGTAATTACTACGTATAATACAGGGTTAAAAAAAAAATGGAATAGCAATGGGGGTAGGTTAATTAACCCAAATTTAAGAGAGTTAAAGGAAGTTTTATCACAAATAATAGGATGGTCTTTAGAGGACAGAAATAGAAATGGAAAGGAATTATTTACCTTTGTAAAACAAAATTATTCATGGGAGAAATGTATTTCTGATTGGGAAAATTTATATATAAATAGTTAAAAGAGGTGGACAATAGAATATTAATAAAAAGTATTAAAATCTCTTATATTTTGTTAGCAATATTGCCTTTGCTTAAACCCAATATAAATTCAATAATTATAATTGTATGTGCAATTTTAACACTATTTTTAGTAATAAAAGAGAAAAGATTTAAGTTGCCTCCAAAAAAATACTGGATATTAACTTCTTTATTTGGGTTGTTTTTTTTTCATGAAATATTCTCTAGAGACTTTAATACTACTCGTATTTTAAAACACCTTCCTTTTTTAATATTTCCTTTATTATTCTATTATAGACCAAAATTTATTAATGAGAAAATTAAAATAATCTCATTAAAAGTATTTCAATATAGTACACTCTTACAAAGTTTATTTTTTTTTATTTTTTTTATATCCAAACAAGAAATAAATAAATTATTTTTTGTTAGAAATGGAATTCCTTTTTTTAGAGAGTTTGTCTCAGAAAATTATTTTTTTGAAATTCATCCTACCTATTTTAGTTCATTTTTGTTACTTAGTTTTACAATTTCGTTTTTTATATTATTAGAAAACAAACAAAAATCTAAGGGTTTTGATTTTTTAAATATTGTTTTTACATTATTTTTTATTTTTATTTTTTCTTCACGTATCATTATTTTAACACTTGCTATTACAATTTTTGGAGGTGCTTTTTATTTTATATTTAAGAAAAAAAGCAGGAAATACTCACCTGTTTTAATCTTAGGGTTAGCAATAGTAAGTTTTGCTTTAATTTATCCTTCAAAAAAAATTATTAAAGAAAGATTTAATGAAATTAAAACAGAAATAAATAAACCAATTATTGGAGATTATTATAACTCAACAAATACAAGAGTTGCTATTTTTAAATGCTCTATCAGTTTAATAAAAAAAGTTCCTTTTTGGGGTTATGGAAATAGTCTGCAAAAAGAATTAAACAACTGTTATAAAGAGAAAAATGACAGTGATTTTTATAAAAAACATATATTTAATACACATAACTATTATTTTAATTTAATTAATTATGGTGGGTGGTTATTTCTATTTATTTTTATAGGATATATATATATAATATATAAGAATATTAAATACTCTATTTTAGGGATAACGTTTTTAATTCAATTTTTATTTATAAATTTAACAGAAAATTATTTTTCTAGACATTATGGAATTGTTTTGTTTGTTTATTTAACATCAATGTTTATTTTTATAAACACTAAAGCTAGTATAAATGACTAAAAAAAAAATCCTCCTAATTTCTCCTTTTTTTTACCCAGAACCAATTTCTACTGGGAAGTTCAATACAGATATAGCTTTGGCTTTAAGAAATCAAGGACATAGAATAACCGTATTGTGTTTTCATCCCTTTTATCCCAAGTGGGAAGCAAAAAAAAGTAATGCTCAATTAGAAGGAATCACTATTATAAGAGGTGGAGGAAACTTAAAATATACAAATAAAACCATAATACAAAGAGTGGTTTTAGAGTTGAATTTTGCACGTTTTGTAAGAAAAAAAATAAAAGAAATTCAAAAAAATATTGATATAATCATACCTGTTTTTCCACCAAGTTTAATGCTTTATCATATCACCTCTACATTAAAAAAAGATATTAAAAAAGTGGGAATAGTACATGATTTGCAAGAAGTTTATTCCAAAAAAAGAAAAGGAGCTCTTCATAAAATTATTCGTTTTTTTATTCATAAAATAGAAAAAAAAGTATTTAAATCTTGTGATACCTTAATTTTTTTATCAAAAGAAATGAAAGAAACTGCTCAAAAATATTATCAATTAGAATCCTCAAAATTAAAAGTACAATACCCTTTTGTAACTATCCATCCAAAGAAAATTACTAATGATTTAAATCATATTTTCACCAAAAAACATCAGCATATTGTGTATTCTGGAGCTTTAGGAGAAAAACAATATCCAATAGGATTATATCATTTGTTTGATATTTCTTCAAAAAAACTGAAAAATGTAAAATTTCATTTTTTCTCACAAGGCGTTTTATTTACTCTTTTAAAAGAACAAAATAATAATTTAAATATTTTGTTTCATAATTTAGTGCCTAAAGAAAATATAGAAGAATTATATGCAAAAAGTGATATACAAATAATTCCACAATTATCAGGAACATCAAAAGGATCATTACCCTCTAAATTACCAAATTTATTAGCATCAAACTGTCATATTTTATGCATTACCGATAAGAATAGTGAGATAGACCTTCTTTTTAAGAAATATAATCTAAAAACAGTAGTTACTACTTGGAGTGATGATTTAATTTTAGAAAAATTAAAATTTATTTTAAGTAAAAAATCACAAAATTTTGATAATCACCACAAAATTTCATCACAATTATTTAGTATCCATTCAATGATAAATACTATTTTAGAGTAAAATTTTAAATCAAACAAACTTTGAAAAAACGCTATTCTCACTTTATTAGACCATTATTTCTGCTATTAGATGTTTTTATCATTAATGGAGTGGTTTATTATATCTCCGATAATGATTATTTAAATACTAATTTTCTTATTTATAATACACTTTTTTGGATAATATCATCTTTTTTTACAGGATTTTATAAAGTATATCGTTTTACAAGAATTTATAGAATTTTTACATTATTAGCTATACAATTTACTATTTTTATATTAGGTTATTTTTCTTATTTTTCACTATTTAAAGAAGGTATAATAATAAATAACCAAGCACTTGTTTTATCGCTAATTTTTATACTTATTACTTTTTTTAAATTCTTAACCTATTTTGCTTTAAAAAAATATAGAGCAAGAGGCTTTAATTACAGAAAAGTAATTGTTATTGGTAATGATGATTCATCAAATAAAATACAAAATATTATACAAAACCAAAAAGACTTAGGCTATCTATATATCGGTTTTTTCTCAGACCAAAAAACTACAAATAACCAGTATTTAGGAATGATTAACGAGAGTCAATCCTATATTTTAGAAAATAAAATTGATGAAATTTACTGTGCCATGTCTTGTTTAAGCAAAGAACAAATTAAAGATTTTACCAAATTTGCTACTATAAATAGCAAAACAGTAAAGTTAATTCCTGATGCAAATGAGTTTTATAGTAAAAAATTGGCAACAGAATTTTATGATGATACATTATTAGTTTTAACCGTAAAAAAAATACCTTTTGATTTACAAGAAAATAAATTTGTAAAAAGAGTGTTTGATATATTATTTTCATTGTTTGTAATTATTTTTATACTATCTTGGTTAGCACCTATTATTTGGATTTTAATTAAACTTGAATCTAAAGGCTCTGCTTTTTTTAAACAAAAAAGAGAAGGGTTAAACGGAAAACAATTTGTGTGCTATAAATTTAGATCTATGAAATTAAACAAGCTTTCAGATAAAATACACGTTTCAAAAAATGACTCTAGAGTAACAAAGATGGGAGCTTTTTTAAGAAAAACTAGTTTAGATGAGCTGCCCCAGTTTTTTAATGTCCTAAAAGGAGAAATGAGTGTAGTAGGACCAAGACCTCATTTAAAAAGTTTATCTGCTGAGTATCAAAAAGATGTAAATAACTATATAGAAAGACATACTGTAAAACCTGGCATTACCGGACTTGCACAAATAAGTGGATATAGAGGAGAAATATTAAAATCTTCTGATATTAAAAACAGAGTACGATTAGATATTTTTTATATAGAAAACTGGTCTATCTTTTTAGATATTAAAATTATAATGCAAACAGTTTTTAATATGTTTAAAGGAGAAGAAAAGGCCTACTAATTGAAAAAAATATATATAATATCTGCAAGTATTGTTTTATTTAATGATGAAATTAAAACACTTCAAAAAACAATTGCCTCTTTTTTAGCAACGCCAACATCAAAACAACTTTTTTTGATTGACAATTCACCAACAGACAAGCTAAAAAATTATTTTCAGCATCAAGATATTATCTATTTTCATAACACTAAAAATTTAGGTTTTGGAAAAGCACATAATTTGGTTTTAGATAAATTAGATTCTAAATTTCACCTAATTTTAAACCCAGATGTAGTTTTTAATCCTCAAGTAATTCCAAATCTTATTAAACAATTAGAAAAAGAAAAAAAGGTAGCTTTTATTACTCCTAAAGTTTTGTATCCAGATGGTTCTTTACAACAAATTTGCAGAAAACATCCTACACCAAAAGAAATGATTGGTCGTAGGTTAGGTATTTTTAAAAAGATTATACAAGAAAAAAATTATCAAAATAAAGATTTTTCAAAAACATTCTACCCAACATTTATCCATGGATGTTTTATGTTATTTAAAACAGCTACTTTTAAAGATTTACAAGGATTTGATAAACGGTATTTTTTATATTTAGAAGATGCAGATATCTGTAGAGAAATCGAAAAATTAGGAAAAAAAATTATGTATTACCCATTAGAAGAAATTATACATACTCATAAAAAAGGATCTTCAAAAAAGATAAAATTATTATACTATCATCTTCTTTCTGCTATAAAATATTTTAAAAAATGGCAATTTTAAAATAAAAACTTCATCTACAGAATGTATCTTTGCACAAACACAATAACCATGAATATTCTAATTTTAGGGTCTGGCGGAAGAGAACATGCCTTTGCCCTACAACTATCTAAAAGCAAAAAAATTAATCAACTTTTTGTAGCCCCTGGTAATGCAGGTACAGCACAAATTGCAACCAATATAAACATCAGCCCAATTAACTTTAAAGTAGTAAAACAAGTAGTTTTAGAACATAATATTTCTATGGTTTTGGTAGGGTCAGAAGCCCCTTTGGTTGAGGGAATTCATGATTTTTTCCTTGCTGATGATACTTTAAAAAATATTCCTGTAATTGGACCTAAAAAAGATGGAGCTTTGTTAGAAGGAAGTAAAAAATTTTCTAAACAATTTATGGAAAAACACAATATTCCAACAGCAAAATATCAATCATTCACCAAAGATACTGTTGTAGAAGGATGGGCTTTTTTAGAAACATTAAATCCTCCATATGTATTAAAAGCAGACGGATTAGCAGCAGGAAAAGGCGTATTAATTTTAAATTCTTTAGAAGAAGCAAAAGCAGAATTAGAAGAAATGCTTACTCACCAAAAATTTGGAGAAGCATCATCTACCGTAGTGATTGAAGAATTTTTAGACGGAATAGAACTATCCGTTTTTGTATTAACTGATGGGAAAAGTTATAAAATATTACCATCTGCCAAAGATTATAAGCGTATAGGAGAAGATGATAAAGGATTAAATACTGGTGGTATGGGAGCAATTTCTCCAGTGCCATTTGCAACCAAAGATTTCTTGCAAAAAGTAGAAGAAAAAGTTGTTATTCCTACCATTATCGGTTTACAAAAAGAAGGAATTGATTACCGAGGGTTTATTTTTATCGGATTGATGAATGTTGATGGAAATCCACAAGTTATAGAATATAATGTGCGTATGGGAGACCCAGAAACAGAAGTTGTGTTACCAAGAATTGAATCAGATTTATTAGATTTGTTTGAAGGAGTTGCTAATCAAAATTTAGCAGAAAAATCATTTAAAGTAACCCCTAAAGTTGCCACAACTGTAATGTTGGTTTCTGGAGGATACCCAGAAAATTATGAGAAAAATAAAAGAATTATAGGCCTAAATAAAATTACAGATTCACTTATTTTTCATGCAGGAACGATACTAAAAAACAATAAAATTGTAACCAATGGAGGAAGAGTATTGGCAATTACTTCTTTTGGAAATACCATAGAAGAAGCATTAAAAATATCTTATAAAAATATAGATAAAATTCATTTTGATAAGATGAATTTCCGTAAAGATATTGGGTTTGATTTGGTGTAAATATCATTGCGATGAGGTACGAATAAGTAACCTATTTTATAGTAATAAATATCCTTTAAGGGTTGATTGATAAAAAATGAAAAAACTCATCATCGCACCACTCAATTGGGGTTTAGGACACGCAACACGTTGTGTGCCAATAATTAATGCGTTGATAAAAAATGATTTCACACCCATTATAGCTTCAGATGGAAGTGCTTTACAATTTTTACAAAAAGAATTTCCAGATGTTAAGAGTTTAGAAGTACCTTCCTACAATATTTTGTATGCAAAAAATGTAAAATGGAGTTTATTATTACAGTTACCTACTATTTTAAAAGCCGTAAAAAAAGAACAAAAAATAATTGATGATTTTATTGCTAAAAATAATGATGTTGTAGGTATAATTTCAGATAATCGTTTTGGTGTTTGGAGTGATAAAGTACCCTCTGTATATATTACCCATCAATTAAAAGTACTTTCTGGTTGGAGTACTTTTTTTACTAGTAAAATTCATCAACATATTATTAAAAAATTTGACGAGTGTTGGATTCCTGATGATAAAAAATCTACTTTCTCAGGAGGGTTATCATCTGTAGAAAACCCAAAAATTAATAAAAAATATATTGGAGTTTTAAGTAGATTTAAGTATAAAAATTTACCTGTAAAAAATAATATTCTCATCATTTTATCGGGTATAGAACCCCAAAGAACTTTATTAGAAAATACATTATTATATGAGTTTAAACAGTATAAAGGAAATATAATTCTAATAAGAGGAGTGGTAGAAAATCAACAAAAAATCATACAAAAAAATCATATTAAAATCTATAATTTTATGTTGTCTAATGAGTTAGAGAGGGTAATAAATGAATCTAAAATTATAGTGTGCCGTTCTGGGTATTCTTCTATTATGGATTTGGCAGTCTTACACAAAAAAGTCTTTTTTATTCCTACAAAATACCAAAATGAACAAGAGTATTTGGCTACTTACTTATCTAAAAAAAGGGTAACACCTTTTTGTAGAGAAGAAGATTTCACTTTAGAAAGGCTAGAGAAATTAGCTAATTATTCTGGTTTACAGTCAAAAAAAACGGTAATTAACTCTAATTTATTTTGCCTTTTCAAGCGTAAATGAAAACTCAGAGCCTTTGCCAAAAGCACTTTTTAATAAGATGGTTTCGTTGTGAGCTTCAATAATATGTTTTACAATAGAGAGTCCTAATCCAGAGCCTCCTTGCTCTCTAGATCTACTTTGGTCTACTCTGTAAAAGCGCTCAAAAAGTCTAGAAATATGTTCTTGTTTAATGCCTTCTCCATCATCTGAAATTCTAATAATAAATTTACTCTCATTATAATTATCAATGGTAACAGTTGTTACGCCATTGGTTTTACCATATTTAATAGAATTTACAATGAGATTAATTAATACTTGTTCTATTTTTTCAATATCTGCTTCTACAAAAATGGGGAATTCATAAATTTTATTAAACTTAAGGGTAATGTTTCGTTTTTTTGCCTTCATTTCAAACATATCAAACACATTTTGAGTGAGTTCTAAAAGATTAAAATGTTTTCTATTTATTTTTAATCCGTCAGTTTCTAATTTGGCAATCATATCTAAATCTTTTACAATTGCCACCAACCTATCAACTCCTTTATTTGCTCTGTTTAAGTATTTAGTTCTTATTTCTTTGTTTGTTGCTGCTCCTTCAATTAGGGTAAGTAAATATCCTTGTACTGTAAAAAGTGGTGTTTTAAGCTCGTGTGCTACATTTCCTAAAAAATCTCTTCTAAAAGAATCTCTTTTGGTCAGGTTTTTAATTTCAATCTGTTTCCCTTCTACATATTTTTGTACACTTTCTGAGAGTGTTTCTATATCTGTAGAAACAGTGTTTTTTTTTAAATCGCTTACATCTAAGATAGAAATATCTTCATAAATTTTCTTTAAACGCCTGTAAATAAAGTGTTCTGCTCTATATTGAATAATAAAATATGAGATAATAAAAAAGATAACAGCAAATAGTATTACTGAAAAAACTCCTAACTTTTCAAAGAAAAAAAGATAAGAAACAAAGGAAATAATACTAAAAATACCTGTTAAAAATAGTGAGGATAATAATGCGTATGCGTATGTTTTTTTTAGTTTAACCATTTAAACTTAGTCTTGTTCAATTACAAATTTATAGCCTACACCTTTTACTGTTTTAAAATAAGTGTCTCCAATTTTTTCACGCAATTTTCTAATATGTACATCTATAGTTCTACCACCAACTACAACATCATTACCCCAAACGGTATCTAAAATTACATCTCTTTTAAAAACTTTACCAGGTTTAGAAGTAAGCAAAGAGAAAAGCTCAAACTCTTTTCTTGGAAGAGAAATTTTTGAAGTTCCTTTATAAACAACATATTCATCTCTATCTATTCTTATGCTTCCAACAGTTGTAGAAGTGTCCATCGTTTTTTCATTTTTTAATCTTCTTAGTAAAGATTTTATTTTGCTTACCAATACTTTTGGCTTTATGGGTTTTGTAATATAATCATCTGCTCCTGCCTCAAAACCAGCAACTTGAGAGTAATCCTCTCCTCTTGCAGTTAAAAAGGAAATTAAAACGTGCTCTAACGTTTTTATTTTTCTAATTTTTTCACAAGCTTCAATACCATCCATTTCTGGCATCATAATGTCTAATAAAATTAAATGTGGAGTAATATTTTTAGCTATTTTTACAGCTTCTAATCCATTAGAAGCTGTAAATATTTGATAGCCCTCTGATTTTAAATTGTAACCAACAATTTCTAAAATATCAGGCTCATCATCAACCAATAAAATTTTAATATCCTTTTTATTCATAAATTTAAGAGATAGTTGTGTAAGTTTCAAAAATAGCAATAAAAAAGCGATAAATCCATTACTTAACAATCATTTAATTTTTCTCTACGCTCTTTAACCTTTTATTAATACGCACTTTTTTTTAAATATTTGTTGTAAAAAGGTTATGAAATTTGATTTGTATTAAAGGGAAGAAAAAAAAGAGTTTATTTTTGGCATAAGAAAGTTTATAAGTACTCAAGTTTAGTACTTTTATATGAAAAAAAACTTTAAGAACTCATAATTTTTAGTATATTTATAAAAAATTTATATGAAATTACTTCTATCATTTGATGAGTTTGCTATTAAAGGGGAAAATACATTTAAGCGTTTTCCAATTACTTTAATATGGGCAATTGTTGGTAGTCTTTTTATGTTTTTTGCTATAGAAGATGATACACTAGAAAAAACAAAAACTATTAACATCATATTTACTTTTGTTTTAGGAATTAGCTGGCTAATTGGTACACGTTTTTTTATAGAACAGTTTAAGTCCAAAAAAAAATGGCTTATTATTTTTTTACTACTATTATTTGGAGTTTTTTATGAACATTTTTCATATAATAATATTTATTGGATTCGATTTATTTTGTATATTATAGGTGGGCATTTATTTGTTTTTGTAGCACCTTTTATTTTAAAATGGCACAAACAAGCCTATTCTAATTATTTAAAATCAATAGTTCTTGCCTTTGTAAGAAGCACTTTTTTTACATTAATTCTTTATCTTGGAATTGTATTAGCTCTCTTAGCTTTTGATAATTTATTTAATATAAAAATTGAAGGAAAACGTTATTTTCAAATCTTTATTATTTGCTTAGGAATTATAAATACGTGGATTTATTTATCAAATTTACCAAAAGATATTTATAGCAAAACTACCTTAAATCATAGTAAGGTTTTAGAGGGTTTTGTAAAATATATTTTAATTCCGTTGGTTATTTTATACCTAATTATTCTATATGCTTATGGATTTAAAATTTTATTACAATGGAGTTTGCCCAAAGGATGGGTTTCTTACTTGGT
>CAZZPG010000047.1:0-13076 GCA_964655975.1 uncultured Flavobacteriaceae bacterium | reverse complement strand
GAAGGGTATCGAGTTTTTACAGAAAAATATCATTTAAAAAGAGGATATTGCTGTAAATGTGCTTGTAAACACTGCCCGTATGGATATGATAAAAAAACAGATTCATTTAGATAATAAAATAACATTAAAAATTAAAAAAGATGATAAAAAAAATTTCAATATTGTTTATAGCTCTACAATTTGTAGGATGTGCAGAATTACAAAAAGTGGCCAATCAATATGGTGGAGGGACATTAACTCAATATCAAATTGGTAATGGATTAAAAGAAGCCTTAGATAATGGTATTAAAAATCAGGTATCTAAATTAACAGCAACCAATGGTTTTTATAGAAACAAATTGGTTAAAATTTTATTACCACAAGAATTGCAAGTGGTAGATAAAACTCTACGAAGAATAGGTTTAGGCTCTATTGCAGATACAGGAATCAAAGCCCTTAATAGAGCTGCAGAAGATGCTGTAAAAACAGCTACTCCTATTTTTGTAAATGCTGTTAAAGAAATGACTTTTACAGATGCAAAAAATATTTTATTAGGAAACAATAATGCAGCCACTACTTATTTACAGCAAAAAACAAATAAGCAGTTGTACAAAAAATTTAATCCTGTAATTAAAAATTCTTTTGGCAAAGTTGGGGCAGATAGAGTTTGGACTAACTTGATTAATAAGTACAATAGAATTCCGTTTGTTACAAAAGTAAATCCAGATTTAACAGATTATGTAACACAACAAGCTTTAAAAGGTGTGTTTACTATGATAGAAGTTGAAGAAAAAGGTATTAGAGAAAAAGTAGGGCTAAGAACATCACCTTTATTAAAAAGTGTTTTTGCACTGCAAGATTAATTTGAGAAGTTATTTTTTAATAAAATGGAGAAGTGTTATTTTTTTTAAGTAGTTGTTTAATCAATTTCACTTTTCCTTGTGTGTTTTTAAATTAAATTGCTTTTTCGCTAAATAAATTTATCAATACTCACTTTTCTACTTTTAGTATTTGCCTCTTTTATTGATTGCAACATTTTATCAAGAGTATTTCTATCCAATAATTTTCCGTTAGTAATAACAGCGTTAATGGTTTGCGTATTTTTTATATCTTCTAATGGGTTTTTAGTTAACAAGACCAAATCTGCTCTATAACCAATTTTAATTTTACCTGCATTTGTTTTCATCCATTTTGATGATGCAACAGTTGTTGCATACAAAACCTGAGTCTTACTAAGACCCGATTTATGGAGAGACACAAACTCGTCATGTAAAGAAAAACCAGGTACTGTACAAGCAGCATTTGCATCAGTTCCTGTAATAATTGTAACATTATTTCTTGCCAAAGCATTGGTCATAATATGTATAGCCTCTACATACGCTTTCCAAAATAGTTGCGATTTTTTTCTTTTTATAGCATTGTTTTTTATGTCTAAGTTTTCATAAGAGTTATAGTTGGGTAGCCATCCTTTTCCCATTTTAGAACCTTCAATAATACCTGAGTTTGCATATTCAAGTTCAATATTTTTGATAAAATTTTCTAACTCAAATTTTTGTTTTGGCAGGCTTTCCATTATCCAAATGGTAGAAGAAACTACAATGTTATTTTTTTTAATTTTAAGAGCAATTGCATCACAATGAGTTTTTAAGTACTTTAAATATTCTGCTGTGTTATATGAATGAAGTCCGCCAAAATCTACCATAGTACTTTTTGTTATTTCCTCTATATGAGCTAATTGAGTTTGCCCCGAAATGTAAAATTCATTCAATCTAACTTTTTGTGTTAAGTGACCAATTGCTGGAATGTGTTGTTTTTTTGCCTCATCAACAATAGCATTATAAATTTTAGGTTCTAAAAAACTACTCAATTTAATAGCATCATAACCTTGTTTTTTAAATTTTTGAACGGCTTTACAAGCTTTCTTTTCTGAGGTGTAATTGACCATACTACCAAACCAACTTCTTACTTTTTGTTTAAGTCCTTTTTTACTTCCTATTTTTCTTGTTGCTACATATATTTTAGGACTCAAAGAGCCATTTATCGCTTCTTTACGCCATTTTAAATGTTCCTCATTCCCAAACATTTCGGCTATTTGAGTTACACCATTTGCTAAGTAAAGCAACAAATCATTTTTACTTTGGTCTAAATGAACGTGGGTATCGGCAAACCCAGGAACAAGATATTTACCAGCACCATTTATTATTTTATAACCTGTAGGAATAGGTATATTTTTATCAACTTTTAAAATTTTACCGTTTTTAATTAACACCGTTACACTATCTATCATTTTAGTACAATCAGTAGATAAAACACTCACATTTGTAATGGCTAATGCAGATAAAACACTCTTAAATTGTGTAGGATCAACTCGTTCTGTATCACCGCCATTTTGATGTTTTATTTGAGATTTGATTCCTATATAAGAAACTATGGTTAGTAAAAGTAAAACAGATGCGATTCCTACACTCCATTTTTTAATGGTTCTTTTTTTCATATTTATAAGTCATTTAATTTGCACTGGTAACATTTCCTGAACCGCTACTGCTTACTGTTAAATTTGGATGCCCTTTGTAAAATACATTGAGACTCCCAGAAATTCTGATGTTTAAATTATCATTACAAGAAACTTCTGATTTTCCGTTTCCAGAGCTTCTAATATTTACATTTACTGATGAAATGATTTCAATTTTATCAAAAGTTGAAATAGTTAATTGTTTTTCTATCAGATTTCCTGAGCCAGTAATAGTATCGTTATTATTACAAGAAGTAAATATAATTATGATAAAAAAGATACTTAGTTTTAAAATTGTAGTTTTCATTTGTTGCATTTTTAATGATTATTAATTTTAATGAGGGATAAAATTATAGTGTCTTTCTAATCCCAAGAAAGAATGTTTCTGCAGTACCCGTATAAATGGGCATTTGCACAGAAATACCCAATACTAAGTTTAATTTATCTTTAAGTTGATATTCAAAACTGGTGTCTACGGGTAAATAAAATACCCAGAAAGAATCTTTAAATACACCTTCTTGATACCATCTAACATAGCTTCCTCCAATATTTGCTTGAAGCGATAAACTAAGTTTATTAGAAATTTTTGTTGTAATACCTGGTGTTAAAAATGCACCAAAAATATGTGCATTAATATTAGCATCTGGCTTCCATCTATTTATGGTATAAATCCCTTTTAAAGCACGTAAATTATATTGTAATCTTGTACCTAATAAAAAAGCAACTTTTTTATCTCCATATTTTCGCCCAATTTCAACGTCTATGATTGCTCCGTATTTAAAATCGTGCTCATTTCTGTCTAATTCACTTTTGTTAAACGGGGCATATCGTCCTGTACCAAAACCCACTCTTGTCTGTAGGTACGTTTGTGCATTTAATTGTATTGATGAAATTATAAAAAAGTTAAATACTATCCAAAATTTTATTATTTGCATTAAGTGTGTGTGCATTAATTTCATGTTAAATTTCATTTTTTATGATCATCATTCCTGTAGTTGAAAACTTATTTTTTTAAAAATTGATTAATGAGTCTAATCTTGATTGTGTAAAACCTGTGCCGTTTAAAGTGGTGTGTTTTTCAAAAGGAGTTCCTTTAAATGATGGTTTGTGTGTGTCGCAAGAAAAAAGTAAAAGACCGATGCTAAATAGTGTTATTATTTTTTTCATACTGATAAATATTTATGTTACACAAAAGACAGATAAATTTATAAATATGTTACTACAATGAAGTGATAGAGAACTCTCAATACACGTTTTGAGAGTAAAAAACAGTTTATTTAGTGTTTTTTTGAATGAATTCTTTTGGAGAAATACCTGTATTTTTTTTGAAGATACGATAAAAACTAGCTTCGGAGTTGAAACCACAATCTAAAGCAATTCCTAAAATTGACATATGACTGTTGTTAGAATTTTTTAATTTAGATTTAACTTCTTCTAATCGATACTCATTAATAAAATCTCTAAAACTGATTTTAAAATGTTGATTAATGGCTTGCGAAAGTATTCTTTGAGGAGTCTTTAATTTATTTGATAATTCGTAAATGGTAAGCTTCGGATTTAAAAAGAGTTTGTCTACTACCATCGCTTTTTCTAACTTTTTAACAATAGTAGCAAATACATCATTTGGTAGGTGAGAAGGTGTATTCTCATCAACAATAATTTCATTTTTATTAAACGTATAATCTGGTTGTAAATAGCCTTGTAATCCTAAATAATAGATTAACACTGTTATAAAGAGGATGAGTAAATTCCAATGTAAAACAGTCTTACTTTTAAAATCAAAAAAGATATCTAACGAATTATTTATAAGAGAGAACACCCCAATAATAACAAATATTTTAAATATATTTTTTAACCATCCCAAGTCAGGAAAAGTATTGTCTGAGATGGTGTTGTTAAGCCATATTCTATAATTTTTCATCTTTTTATAACCATAAAAAAGGTAAATCATCAAAGAAATTAACAATAAATATTCTTCTAAACTTTTAATATCATTAAATCTAAACTTTTTAGCTATAGTATCTTTTTCATAGAAATTGGTGGTTTTTAATACTGAAAAATACACTATAAATGCAAAGGTTTGCGATATAAAAAAGGGTACAAAATGAAGCCAATCTTTCTTCTTAAAAGTAAATTTTGGAGTTACAAGTGCTTTTACGTAAAAGTACATTAAAGGAGGAAGTGCTAACTCAATACCATTAGGAAAATACCTAAATGTGTTAGTATCCCAAAGGTGTAAAGTTTGTAAAAGAGTTTTAGAACTTAAAAAAGAAAAAGAAAGCACACCTAAAGCAAGAAACTTATTGCTTATTCTGTTTTTTTTAGATTTTAACAATAAAACGCTAATAATAATTCCTTGAATTATTCCTATTAAAATTAGTAAATCATATAATGAAAATTGATTTTTCAAATTAGTTGTTGAGGTTTTAAATGTAACTAAAGTTTTACTCTTTTTTAGAACAAAAATTAAGCCCTTATAATTCTATAAGGCTAAATTATAGAATAAAGGGCGTCAAAAATAAATTATTGTGACATTTTTTCAATTACAACTGATTATCTACAATTTTTTCAAAGAATGATTTTCGGTAAGTATTACCTATCGGTAGTCCATCAAGTAAAATCATGGTTACGTACAGTGCCAACTCATGTAAGTAAAGAACATATTCAAAAGTATTTTGATGAATACTCTTATAGAATTAATCGCTCACAATCAAAAAGAACAATATGGCACAATACTATTGTTAAAATGATTAAACACAATCCTATTACACAAAATCAAATTATATGGAAGCTAAATTAATAAGTCAAAAAATTTTTATCAAATAAGATATTATTTATCAAATATTTTTGTATATTTATACTGTATAATTATCCAAAATGTTAAGATTAAAACAACTATATATTTATAAAAATCATCTTCAAGAAAGATATAAAACTTTAATTGAAATGTCTAGTAATTATAAATTTATAGATGAGGTTAAAAGTGATAGGGCAGCATATAAAGCGATGAAAATTCGTGAAAAATTAAATAGAGTCAAGTATTTAGACAGAGAAATTACAAATTCTTTTATTTAGTTCTTTATCTAATATAGAGTAAGATGAATTTTCTTAAAATTCAAAAAAACAGAAATTTTAATAAAAATATACTAAGCATTTACTAATATTATTTTAATGCTTAGTAGTTTTTTAATGGTATGATATGTTTTTTTTAAAACCCCATTTTTATTCCTATTCTTATGGCAGATTTTGGCGAAGAAAATCCATTAACACTAGTATGTTCTCCTCTCCAAATAAAATCAATTCTTAAAGGGCGTATTTCTTTGTATCCAATATTTTCTAATCCAATACCGTATTCATAATACATTTTTTTTGTAGGAGCTTTATAGATAATATTAGATAGGTTAATGTTTATATTTTTATTAGAAATAGTACCATATACAGTTTTGTAGGTAAATACAGTTCTTAATTTTAATTTTTTTATTAGTGGAATTTTATTTAAAATTAATCCATTAAAATGATGTTCAAAATGACCAGAAATATAAGTATCTGTTACAAAATCATAATAATTCATTAATGAAAAAGTGTTTTTGGTAATCCAAAAGGTTTGATTTGCAGGTATAGTATTTAACAATGCAATAGGTACTTTTCCAAAGATTTTTCCTGCATCGATACTTGCTTTCAATAAACCAAATTTTCCTAATAAAATAGGATGAGTGTAGTTAAATTGAATTTTTTTGTAACTAAAATCACCTCCTAAAATATTTTTATATCCTTTATGATAATTAATAATAAGAGATGGATATAAATTTTTTCCAATACGTTGTTCTACTCCAAAACCGTATACATATCTACCAGGGGTATATGATATATAAACATCTGTACTTACATCGGTTACGGTAGATTTAACTTTGTTTGTGTTGTCTAAATAATTTATAGAAAATTTTGTTTGATCTGCACTTTTTATAATATTGTGTGTACCAGAAATTCCTAAATGTAAATTTTTATGAATAACAATATCAAATTTAATTACCTTTTTATTTATAAAAGATAAAAAGAAGTTTTTTCCTCTAGAAAATAAGGCGTTTGGGTCAAAGACATTTTCATTTAAATCATTAATATTCAGTAGTTTGCTTCCAAGTTGTTCTATGTCATATAGATAGGAAATACCAAAAGTAATTCTAGGTTTATAAGCAAGTAAATATTTTGTTTCTAAACCAAATTTAAATCGTTTATCTTTAATTCCGTATCCAATAAAACCACTTAGCCTAAAGCGGTCATCATCTTTTGTAAAAGTTCTAAATCCTAATTTTATTTTTAATCCCTCTACGTTGTTTTTTGCAAAAGTATTCCAATACTGCCCTAATTGAAAAGGGGTTTTTACTGTAATGTAACCAGTAGATAAAATATTTAAAATATTTGTAATTTGTCTTATTTTCTTTTTCTTTTTTAATGCTTTAATTAATTGATATGTTTCTTTTTTAAAAGGATCTTCTTTTTCAAATTTTTCCCAATATGTTGTAGGTTTTTTAAATTGATTTGGTCTTATTTTTATTATTTTTTTGCTATAAAAATCTTCACTTTTAGGAGAGTTAAATATATAATTAGAAAAAGTACGTGTTTTTTTTATGGACAATCCTTCATCTTGATCATCTTCAGAAAAAGTAAAATCACCCTCATAAAAATCTTTTTTAGCTAGATAAATACTATCATTTTTTATAAAGAAGTCTTTCTCAAAAGAAAGACTTCTTACAAAATTAAGATTAATATCTTTGTGGATTGTCATCTTTATATTTGTGATTGAAAAAATTTTATCTGCCACCCAAAAATCACCTTTAAAAGCTAAGTCTCCATTTCTTCTAGGGAAAAAATAAATATGATATAATTTTCTATTATTTACAATAGTACTATCATGTAAAACATAATCATATGTCTCAAATCCAGCAGTAGAAATAGGGCTTACAAAAGATTTTTTTAAGACAGGTATATTATTTTTATAAATATTTATATTACTAAAAGTACTTCCCATTTTATCAAAAACAAAACCATTATTATGTATTCCTTCACTTTTTTCTGCCTCAATATCAGTCCTTGTACTCTTAGTTTTGTTATCTCCATATAATGTACTAACTGTTTCTTTAATGTAAAGAGGCATAGTTTTTGTGTTTCCTTCATTTTCAGGAAGTTTGTCTTTTAATGAAATATAATCTTTTTTTAAAATTTTTTGTAAAAAAATAGTATCTATATTGTTTAAGCCTATTTCTATTGTTTCTAATTTTTTATATTGATATTGATTAACAATATGAATTCCATTTTTCTTTTTATTTTTCCAAATTCCTTTTAATATTTTGTAAGCAGGATTTTCCTTTTTTCTAAGTCTTTTTTTAGGTTTGGAAACAATAATTACTTCGTCTAACTCACTTGCATCTTCTTCTAAAATAATAGTTAAGTACTTAGTTTTTGGTGTTATTTTTTTTGTAACCGAATGATATCCTATATAAGAAAAAACTAATTTTCCTCTTTTTTTAGGAAGGATAATTTTAAAAAAACCTTTGTTATTTGTGCTAGTTCCTTTTTCACTATGTTTTACACTAATATTTACAAAAGGGATAGGTTGGTTTTGCTCGTCTAACACTATACCTTTTACAGTGGTTTGTGCCGTTAGTATAAAATAAAAAAATAAAAAAAATAAGGATAGCAGTTTTGTTCTCATAGTAAAGGTTTTTTTAGACATTAAAACTCTAAAAACATATTTTTAGTATATACAATTTCTATTAAGTGTACATTATTTTTTTTACAGCCTCAATTACATCGTTACTGTTGGGCAACCATTTTTCTAATAAAACAGGCGAGTAGGGGGCAGGTGTATCTGCAGTAGTAATTCTTTTGATAGGAGCATCTAAATAATCAAACGCTTTTTCTTGAATTCTATAGGTAATTTCAGAAGAAACACTACCAAAGGGCCACGCTTCTTCTAAAATAATCAATCTGTTTGTTTTCTTTACAGACGTAATAATAGTATCATGATCCATTGGGCGAACAGTACGTAAATCAATTATTTCTACTGAAATATTTTCTTTTGATAATTCATCAGCTGCTTTATAAGCTTCTTTTATAATTTTTCCAAAAGAAACAATGGTTACGTCAGTTCCTTCTCTTTTAATTTCTGCAACACCAATAGGCAATACATATTCACCTTCTGGGATTTCCATTTTATCACCATACATCTGTTCAGATTCCATAAAAATTACAGGATCATCATCTCTAATTGCAGCTTTTAGTAAACCTTTTGCATCATACGGATTAGAAGGTACAATTACTTTTAAACCAGGGGTATTAGCAAACCAGTTTTCAAAAGCTTGTGAGTGTGTTGCTCCTAATTGACCTGCAGAACCTGTAGGTCCTCTAAAAACAATCGGACAATTAAACTGTCCACCAGACATTTGTCTAATTTTTGCTGCATTATTTATAATCTGGTCAATACCAACTAAAGAAAAGTTAAACGTCATATACTCTACAATTGGTCTGTTGCCATTCATAGCAGAACCAATGGCAATACCAGCAAAACCTAACTCTGCAATAGGTGTGTCAATTACACGTTTTGCACCAAACTCATCTAACATTCCTTTAGAAGCCTTGTAAGCACCATTGTATTCTGCAACCTCCTCTCCCATTAAATAAACGCTTTCATCCCTTCGCATTTCTTCACTCATCGCCTCTGCAATAGCTTGTCTAAATTGAACTATTTTCATTTGTCTTTTCTAGTTATTTATTTTGAACTGACAAAAGTAAGGAAATTCAAAAGAATGATAGAGTTATTTTTTTTGTAAAATATTAGCTAAGTTTGTTTACCCGTTAGGAGAAGAATGAAATTAGCCCTCAACAGAAAATTAATTAACAATTGTATAATTTTAATTAATGGATTCTTTGTTCTTAAATAATGGAAGTAGACAAGAATATTTTTCTAGTATTGCTTACTCTTTGTTATACAGTAGTTTTAGCCTTTTCACTTTTTAATTTGTTTTTATGCAGTATCTTTAAAAACAGTTTTAACAAAATCTATTTTGATATTTCATATCTAGGGATGATTTTACCTTTTGCTATTTTTTCATATATTTTTGATAAAAAAATATTATGCACGCATAGTATTTTTTAAAAATTATCCGTAACTTCGTGGCGTTAAAAATTTTAAGTTTCTTAAAAAGAAAATATATGAAAATATTAGTATGTATTAGTCACGTACCTGATACCACTTCAAAAATTAATTTTACCGATGGTGATACCAAATTTGACACCAATGGAGTACAATTTGTAATCAATCCACATGATGAATATAGTTTAACCAGAGCGATGTGGTTTAAAGAAAAACAAGGAGCTACTGTAACAGTGGTAAATGTAGGAAATTCATCAACAGAACCTACATTGCGTAAAGCCTTAGCTATTGGAGCAGATGATGCTATTCGAGTAAATACAGAAGCAACAGATGGTTTTTTTGTAGCAAAACAATTAGCTGATGTTGTAAAAAACGGAGGCTATGATTTAGTTTTGGCAGGTAGAGAATCTATTGATTATAATGGAGGAATGGTACCAGGGATGCTAGCCTCTTTACTAGATTTTAATTTTGTAAATGGTTGTAATGGGATTGATATTGATGGAGATACCATTTCTTTAACCAGAGAAATTGATGGTGGAGACGAAACGTTAGCCACAAGTTTACCATTAGTAATTGCAGGTCAAAAAGGAATTGTAGAAGAAAAAGATTTACGTATACCCAATATGCGTGGAATTATGATGGCACGTAAAAAGCCATTAAATGTGTTAGAACCAGTTGATGCAGAAGCAGTTACTTCAATTTTGTCATTTGAAAAACCAGCACCAAAAGGAGCGTGTAAAATGGTAGATGCAGATAATGTGCAAGAGTTAATAGATTTATTGCACAACGAAGCAAAAGTAATTTAAGCTTTTAAAAAACCTGTCATTGCGAATGTAGTGAGGCAATCTTTTTTTAACAGATTACTTCGTCATATTTTTTAGTAATGACATCATAAAAAATAAAAACAACACGTCATTGCAAACGTAGAGAAGCAATCTTTATTAACAGATTACTTTGTTATGCTTCCTTGTAATGACATCATAAAAAATAAAAAAATATGTCTGTATTAGTTTTTGCCGATGCGTCGGAAGGAAAATATAAAAAAACTGCTTTTGAAGTAGTTTCTTACGGAAAAAAAGTAGCAGAACAACTAGGAACTAATGTAGTTGCTTTAACTATAAATGCTAATGATGCTACCCAATTATATCAATATGGAGCAGAAAAAGTAATAACTGTTATCAATAATGATTTAAAAGCCTTTAATGGAAAAACATACGCTTCTCTTGTAAAACAAGTAGCAAATACTCAAGATGCAACGGTAGTTGTTATCGATTCAAGTATTAACGGATTGTATTTAGCTCCTATGGTAGCTGTTGCTTTAGATGCTGGCTTAGCTTCTGGAGTGGTAGATGCACCAAGTAGCACAAGCCCATTTACAGTAAAAAGAAAAGCATTTTCTAACAAAGCATTTTCTAACACGGTTATCTCTTCGGATAAAAAAGTAATTGGATTAGCAAAAAACTCTTATGGAGTTCATGAAAAACCAGTTGCTGGAAGTTTAGAAAGTTTTGATATTTCTGTAGATACTGATAACGGAGTGAAATCTATAAATATAGAAAAAGCTTCAGGAAAAATAACCATTGCAGATGCAGATATTGTAGTATCTGGAGGAAGAGGGTTAAAAGGACCAGAAAACTGGGGAATGATTGAAGAATTAGCCAATGTTTTAGGTGCTGCAACAGCATGCTCTAAACCTGTTTCTGATTTAGGATGGCGTCCTCATAGCGAGCATGTTGGTCAAACAGGAAAACCAGTTGCCTCTAACTTGTACATTGCTATCGGAATTTCTGGAGCCATACAACATTTAGCAGGTGTAAATGCTTCTAAAGTAAAAGTGGTGATTAATACAGATGAAGAAGCTCCTTTTTTTAAAGCAGCAGACTACGGAATTGTAGGTGATGCTTTTGAAGTTGTCCCAAAGTTAATAGAAAAGTTAAAAGTGTTTAAACAAGCATAAATTATTAATAATTTTATTGCATTACTATACCAGTATAAAAAAAGACCTTAGCTGAGTTTTTAATTTATTTGTAAGTTACTCATCAAAAAAATTATTGATACCTTACTTTTCTAAGTACTCGCATTGTTTCTTTAAATTTTGTATAGGTAGTTTTATCCTCTAAATTTTTAATGTAGTTTTTTGCTTTTAGCAAATCTTCTTTTGCTTTAAAAAAACCATTTAAATAGCATATTAGAGATTTTGTTGGAAGCTCTAAAAGGTCTTTATACTCTGTTACAGAAAGAGGAATATTTTGAGTAATTTTTGAAATAATTTTATGATTTGTATTGTAAATACATTGTACTACATTGGTGTTATATTGAGGTGGTTCAAATAAAAACTCTTTTACAATATCATGTTTTCCATTATCTTTAAAGTTGATAATTGTTTTTTCTAACGGATAATATTTTCTGATTTTATCAATACCCAATAAAATATATTCTGTAATAATAAAAGAATGATTATTATAGCTTATTTGCACTTCATCTAAGGAAGAAAAAAAAATTTGCACCTGCTCATTAATCAATTCAATATCTACTCTAGAATAAAATTCTTTTTTATTAATTATATTCTTTTTACCTGCCCAACACAGTACAAATTGCTCATTAAATACTTTGTATTGTGGATGGTACTCCTCTTTATGTCGGTTCATAAAATCAAAAACACTGTGTAGAGTAAGCTCTATATTATTGCTAGCATTTTTCTCAATAGCTTCAACAATGGCTTTGTTATTGTTTTTAATTTTAAAAGTACCTAGCACAGGCATCGAGTTGCTTCCTCTACGATAAAAGGCAGTTCCTTTTTTGTATTTCCATGTGTTTTTTAAGAGTGATGTTGTTTTTTTTTGAGGAAAAACAGTAACTAGTCCTATTACTTTATGACGTGGTAAACGTGGAAAAGGGACGTTTTCATATTGTATAATTGGAGGGTTTTTTAAATAAGCATTTACAAGGTTTTGAATCTTGCTGTCATCAAAAAAATCTACTCCTACAATTTTATTATCTTCATCTACAATCCCAATTACAAGGTAAGAATTATTTTGGGGATTAGAGTTTGAGAGTGCACAAATATGTTTTAAAAATTTTGCCTTTCCTTCTTTTTTATGAAGCGATATTTTTTGTTTTTTATCATAAAAACTATTCTCATCATTACGAGATAACAGGTTTTTAATAAGTAATCGTTTATTAATCATTTTTTAAAGGTAAGAAAAGATTCTTTATTAATCTTTGATAGAAGTATTATAAGTGGTTATTAATTTTTTTCATGTTCAATAAGCCATTTTTTTCTTTCTAACCCACCACCATAACCTGATAATTTTCCATTTACCCCAATAACTCTATGGCAAGGTATTATTATTGAAATTCTATTAAATCCATTTGCTGACGCTACTGCTCTAGTTGCCTTAGGTTTTCCAATTTTATTTGCTTGTTGTTGATATG
>CAZZPG010000046.1:0-13110 GCA_964655975.1 uncultured Flavobacteriaceae bacterium | reverse complement strand
ATTCCGAATATCTTTGAAAATGTAGACATTTCAGAAAAAGCATTTGAAGATAAAGATGGTGCAAAACTCACCAATTCCGATTTTCTAAACGGATTGACCTACAAAAAGGCGATGAAAACCATCATCTACGAATTAGAAAAAAAAGAAATTGGCTACGGAAAAATAAATTATCGTTTACGTGATGCTGTTTTTAGCCGTCAGCGATATTGGGGAGAACCGTTTCCTGTGTATTATAAAGACGGAATGCCACAAATGATTGATGCAAAATATCTACCCATAAAATTACCAGAAGTAGAAAAATATTTACCCACAGAAGATGGAAAACCACCACTAGGAAATGCTACAAAATGGTTTTGGGACACCAATAAAAATGAGATTGTAGAGAATGTTATTTCGAGCGAAGTCGAGAAATCTCATCAAGAAGGAATTTACCCTTTAGAACTGAATACAATGCCTGGATGGGCAGGAAGTTCTTGGTATTTTAACCGTTATATGGATGCTGATAATACAAGCGAATTTGCAAGCAAAGAAGCCCTTGAGTATTGGAAAGAAGTAGATTTATATATTGGTGGAAGTGAACACGCCACAGGACATTTATTATATGCACGTTTTTGGCAAAAATTCTTGTTTGATAAAGGTATTGTTCCTGTTGATGAGTTTGCAAAAAAATTGATTAATCAAGGAATGATTCAGGGAGTTATTGAGAGTGCCTTTCGTTCAAAAAGTAGTGTGGCTAATACATTTTTAGATGGAAATCAAATTGTATTGTTTGACAAAAATGAAAAATTAGGTGAAATATTTTTTAGTTCAGATTCTAATGAAATTGTAAATCAATTTAAAGCTTTTTCAGGAGACACAGAAAGTTTAGACCCAATTTCTGTTCCTATAGAATATGTGCTTGATTATAATAACAGTGAAAAAGATTCATATTTAAACATTGAAGGGATATCTAAGTTTGTGAAATGGCAAAGAACTAAAAACCCGATTTTTATAACTAAATTAGGTTATTATAAGTACAACAAGAATTTATTTTATGGGTTTGACGGAAGCAAAAAAAAATTAGAAGATTTTAAATTTTTCACAAAAAGCGAGGTAGGTAAAATGTCAAAATCTAAATACAACGTAGTCAATCCAGATGCTATTTGCGAACAATACGGAGCAGATTCTTTACGTTTGTTTGAGATGTTTTTAGGACCCTTAGAACAGGCAAAACCTTGGAAAACATCAGGGATTTCTGGCGTACATTCGTTCTTAAAAAAACTATGGAAACTTTATCATTCTGGTAAAGATGGAGCTTTTTACATAGATAACTCTCTTCCTTCGAAGGGGTTGGGGGAGGCTTTAAAAGTTTTACATAAAACCATCAAAAAAGTAGAAGAAGATATTGAGAACTTCTCTTTCAACACGTCGGTTTCTACCTTTATGATTTCCGTAAATGAACTCACTGCTTTAAAATGCAACAAACAAGAGATTTTAGAACCATTATTGGTGTTAATATCACCGTATGCACCACATATTGCAGAAGAATTATGGAGTAAATTAGGGTACAAAACTTCAATTTCAACCGCTTCTTTTCCTAAATTTGAACCAAAATATTTAGTAGAAAGCAGTAAAGTATATCCGATTTCTTTTAATGGTAAAATGCGTTTTACCTTAGAATTATCGTTAGACTTAAGCAAAGAGGAAATAGAAAAAACAGTATTGAATCACGAAAAAACACAAGCACAATTACAAGGACGAACGCCTAAAAAGGTAATTATTGTTCCTGGAAAAATTGTGAATATTGTGGGGTAAATTGTGTATCTTTCCGAAGTTATAATAATTTTTACGATAAAATGAACATCCAAACACCCCAAGACCTTACTTTTTTTAGTCCGAAAGCTTCAAAAAGTAGCGGAGCTATCTTTTTTGACACAGGTATTTCTGCTGGATTTCCATCACCAGCAGATGATTTTAAAGAAACAAGAATTTCTTTAGATGAAGAACTCATCAGTAATAAAGATGCTACTTTTTTTGCAAAAGTAAGTGGACAATCTATGATTGGTGCTGGTTTAGACGACAATGATTTACTGGTTATTGATAGAAGCATAGAACCTACCAACAACAAAATAGCCGTTTGTTTTTTAGATGGCGAGTTTACCGTAAAGCGTTTACGTGTAGAAAAAGATGAGGTATGGTTACAACCCGAAAACCCTGATTATCCGATTATACAAATTACCGAAGACAATAACTTTGTTATTTGGGGTATTGTAACTAGTGTAATAAAACGTGTTTAATGTTTTATTAAAAATTAACTCAAATTACGTTTTTTAATAAAAAACTGTTTTAACAACAAGCTACATTCATTTTTTAAAATTCCACTTACAATTTTTGTCTTCGGATGTAGTGTAGTTCCTAAGTTTACAAAACCACGTGTAGGCTCAGAAGCACCATACACAATTTTACCAATTTGTGTCCAATAACTAGCCCCTGCACACATTTGGCACGGTTCTAACGTAACATATAAGGTACACTCTTTTAAGTTTTTTCCACTTAAAAAATCAGCAGCTGCGGTAAATGCCTGCATTTCTGCATGTGCAGTAACATCGGTTAAGGTTTCTGTTAAATTATGAGCTCTTGCAATAATTTTATCTTTAAAAACAATAATAGCTCCAACAGGAACCTCGCCTTTATCAAAAGCAACTTCTGCTTCTTGTACCGCTTTTTTCATAAAATAATCATCATCAAAAGGAATCATCATCAGTTGTTTTTTAAGTTTTCAATAATACAAAAAGCAATTGACTTGTAAAATTGTATTTTTGCTGTATGAGTAAAAACCTCTTAGATACAATTTCTTTTCCTTCGGATGTACGCAAGTTACACCCCAAAGAACTGCCACAACTTGCCAAAGAATTACGAGATTTTATTATAGATATTGTAGCAACCAAAGAAGGTCATTTAGGAGCAAGTTTGGGCGTGGTAGAACTAACCATTGCACTGCATTATTTGTTTGACACACCTAATGATTTGTTAATTTGGGATGTAGGACATCAAGCCTACGGACATAAAATTTTAACAGGTAGAAAAGATATTTTTCATACCAATAGACAATTAAACGGAATTGCAGGTTTCCCAAACCGAAGTGAAAGCGAATACGATGCTTTTGGGGTAGGACACTCATCAACTTCTATTTCTGCAGCATTAGGAATGGCAATTGCATCTCAACTTAACGGAGCTACTAAAAAACAGCATATTGCAGTAATTGGAGATGCCTCTATTGCAAGTGGAATGGCTTTTGAAGCACTCAATCATGCAGGAGTAACTGATACTAATTTATTGGTGATTTTAAATGATAATGCCATCGGAATTGACCCATCAGTTGGAGCATTTAAAGAATATTTAACCAACGTAAAAACCAATAAAAAATTAGCCGTACAAAATAATATTATCAAAGCCTTAAACTTTAATTATTTTGGTCCTATTGATGGACATAATTTTGAGGAATTACTATCAAAATTACAGCACTTAAAAACAATTAAAGGGCCTAAATTTTTACACATTATTACCACCAAAGGAAAAGGATTAAAGCAAGCAGAAGAAAATCAGGTTAGATATCATGCACCTGGTAAATTTGATAAAATTTCTGGAGACATATTACCAAAATATGAAGAACATCTACCTCCAAAATACCAAGATGTTTTTGGAAAAACTATTGTAGAATTGGCGAAGAAAAATGATAAAATTGTTGGAATTACACCTGCAATGCTAACAGGTAGTTCTTTAAAAATGATGTTAAAAATATTTCCAAAAAGAACTTTTGATGTAGGTATTGCAGAACAACACGCCGTTACCTTAGCAGCAGGAATGGCAACCCAAGGTCTTATGCCATTTTGCAACATCTATTCTACTTTTTTACAACGTGCTTATGACCAAATAATACATGATGTTGCTTTACAAAACATCCCCGTAATTTTTTGTTTAGACAGAGCAGGAATTGTAGGAGAAGACGGAGCTACACATCACGGAGTTTTTGATTTAGCATATTTACGATGCATTCCTAATTTAATTATTTTTGCTCCAAGAAATGAAATTGAATTACGCAATATCATGTACACTGCTCAATTAGGTTTAGAACAACCAATTGTGATTAGATATCCACGAGGAAGAGGAGAAGTTATTGATTGGCAACAACCTTTTACAAAAATAAAAATTGGCACAGGTATTTGCTTACAAAAAGGCACAAAAAACGCCATTTTATCTATTGGTACAATAGCAAAAAACGTAACCAAAGCATTAGAAAATAATTTAAAAATTGCTCATTATGATATGCGTTTTGCAAAACCATTGGATGAAAAATTATTGCATACCATTTTCAAAAATCATACTATAATTTTTACTATTGAAGATGGAACTATACAAGGAGGTTTTGGTAGTTCTATTGTAGAGTTTGCTACAAGAAATAATTATAAAAATACCATAGAGGTTTTTGGAATTCCAGATACTTTTATTTATCATGGAAGTATAGAAGAATTACAGCAACAAATAGGGTTAGACATAGATTCTTTACGTAAGAAATTTAGTTGATGGTTTTATTTACGTACCGTTTTGTCATTCCGACCACAGTGGAGGAATCTCATACTGAACAGTCACAAATTTTATCATCTAATATTCAAGAGTTTTAATCTTTTTTAGAACTTACCAAACACTTGTTATTTTTCCATTTACCTTTCAAACTTTTATTGGAAATTATTTTTCCATCACAAGTTAAAAAATGGCCTTTTTCATCTTTTTTAATAATTTTTAATTTTCCTTTTTTAATAGCATTTACAACTCTGTAAATCAATCCGGTATAAGAAATTTTATTGTTTTTTTTTGTAAATGCTAACCCAATACTATTATTATACAAATCCATTTCTGATGAAATTTTATCAGGTACAACACCCTCTTCTAATCTCTGTTGTTTGTACTGTAAATAGTTTTCTTTTTCGTGAGCTTTCCCTAACCATTTGGCTGCATTTTTACCAATTTCTTGTCGTAATCTAGCCATCCAATATGCATGCCGAAAAGCATCTACTTGACCACCAGCAACATCTTTATCTAATAAATTAGTTTTTGCAATAGAATCTGCTATTCTATTAGCTTCTTTAGAAATTTGTAAGGTTTTTTTTGCCTTAAATGGATGAAAAATTACCCAAATTTTTATAGGTCTAGATAATTTAAAAAATTTATTAAAATTAGATTGCGAAAACCCGTTTAAAGATAAAAGAAAGGTAAAAAGGAATAGTGTTTTTTTCATTTTCTGATTCTTTTCTGTAACCCTTCAAAGAGTTTTTATTTTATCATAAACGTTCTTTCTGCTCCATCAATTTTAACTGTATATTCTCCTTTTGGCAAATAATATTCGCCATTTTTTGCTTTGGTAATCATCACATCTTTGTGTTTTTTTAAATACTTTTTTTTTCCTTTTTTAGAAAAAGAAACATCAAAAACTGCTTCGTTAAATCCTTTATCAGCATCTACAGTGAAAGTGTTTATTTTTATTCTATCAGCAAAAATAGTGATACTCATTTTTTTAGTTATATTTGAGTAAAAAGGAATGGTAATTTTAGGTGTAAAGGGGAGTAGCCAACGATTCCAAGCTGAACCCCAACGACTACTTTTTTTAAGGTTTTGAAGTGCAAAAACATGAACTGGTTTTGCTTTTATTTCATCAGTAAATAATTGTAACGGAGCAATATTGGCTTTGTACAAACTACGTCCGTGTGTACCAATTATTAATTCTTTAGCATCGGGTTGTATCACCAAATCATGTACTGCAACATGGGGTAAGTTTTGCTGAAAAGCTTCCCAAAAATTCCCTTTATCAAAAGAAACAAATAATCCATTGTCTGTCCCTACATACAATAAGTTCTCATTTTTTGGGTCTTCTTTGATTACATTTACTGATGATGTTGGCAAATTACTGCTGATGTTTTTCCACGTTTTTCCATAATCATCAGAAACATATATATATGGTGTAAAATCATCAAAACGATACCCATTTAAGGTTACATATATACGTTCTTTTTTGTGTTTTGATGCAATTACTCGTGACACCCATAAATCCTTAGGAAAGGAATCAGAAATTTTAGACCAACTACCGCCTCCGTTTTTAGTTACGTGCACCAAACCATCATCAGACCCTACGTAAATTAACTCAAATTGAAACGGGCTTTCGCTAATAGAAGTTAAGGTTCCGTAAGCAACATTTCCTTTTTTTCCTCCGTTGGTTAAATCACTAGAAATGGTTTCCCAATCATCTCCTTTATTTAAAGAACGGTGTAATTTATTGCTTCCTAAGTATAAAATATCTTGATTGTGCTTAGATAAGTGGATGGGTGTTTGCCAATTAAATCGATACGGATTTTCACCCAAAGAATGTTTGGGTTGTATGTATTTGTTCTTGTCTGTTTGTCTGTTAATACGATAATAATTTCCAAATTGATAGCCTGTATATACAATGTTTGTATCTTGGTTATCAACAGCCACTTGCATTCCATCTCCTCCAATAATAGAAGTATAAGGATTGTGTCCAGATTTTTGCCACTCTTTATTAATTTTTGGATTGTTTTCTGCTACCCAAACACCATTATCTTGTAAGCCTCCGTACACATTATATGGTTTTTTATTATCGGCAAAAACCGTATAAAATTGTCCTACTGCAGGATCGTTTAATTTTATCCAACTCTCACCATCATCATAAGAAATATTTAAACCCCCGTCATTTCCGTTAATTAAATGTCCTTTTTTATTTGGATTTACCCATAAAAAATGATGATCTGCATGTACGTTTTCTTTGTTGATAGATGTAAAAGTTTTTCCACCATCTTTTGATTTTAAAATAGGGACACCCATAATATAAATAGCATTTTTATCTTTTGTATCAACTACAATACCCCCAAAGTAATATCCGTAGGAATACACGACACCGTCTAATGTTTTTTTGTGCGTTTTTTTCCAAGATTTTCCACCATTTGTGGTAATGTATACTTCTGCTCCTATAACAGGTGTATCAAACAATAATGAATTGGCGTTTTCTAAATATTTTGCTAAATCAATTGGTTTTATAGTGCCCGAACGCACCAATTGTTTTACGTTTTCTGCTCTATATTTTTCTTGAAATCCGTTTCTTTTTAGATAGGTATTTAATTTTTTATCTGTAAGATGTAAAAAAGTAGAAATAGATATTGTTTTAAAATCTTCTTTGGTTAAGAAATTGGTTTTCTCTTTTTTGGTGTCTTTTTTTCTTCTGAATTGACTATCGTGAAAAGCATATACCGTGTTCTCATCAAAAACGGCTAAACCTATTCTACCAATTCCCTTTCCTATTGGAAATCCATTATTCTCAGAAATTTTAGACCAAGTTGCACCTCCATCAATACTTTTATAGATGGCAGAATGTTTACCATTTCCTGTAAAATTCCATGCTTTTCTATCTCGTTCCCAAGCGGCTGCATATTGTATATTAAAATTGTTTGGTGTGGTTTGAACATCAATAATTCCTGTATTTTTATCAATAAAAAGTGTGTTTTGCCACGTTTTTCCTCCATCTGTAGTTTTAAATATTCCACGCTCTATATTTGGGGTATATAAATGCCCTATTACAGCAATTACTACTTCGTTTGGGTTGTTGGGGTTAATTTTAATTTTACCAATATGATGAGAGTCGGTCAGTCCCATATTTGTCCACGTTTTTCCTTTATCGGTAGATTTTAAAATCCCTATGCCTGCATACGATGAGCGTGAAGAGTTGTTTTCTCCTGTTCCTACCCATATTGTTCCATTGTTCCAATCAACTGCAATAGCTCCTATATTTTGTGTTGGTGAATTATCCATTATGGGTGTAAATGTGGTTCCGTTATTGTTGCTGTACCATAATCCGCCAGAGGCGTAACCCACGTAAAATTCGGTAGGATTCTGTGGATTTACTGCCACGTCTACCACACGACCACTCATTACTGTGGGTCCAATATTGGTAAACGGAATATTTTTTACAAGAGATTTTTGTGCGTTTATTGTAAAAATAAATAGTAATAATGTACTACAAAAAGTAAAGAATGTTTTCATTAATAGATGGTTTTTTATGTTAAAATGGTTACTACAACAAAAATTAATGGTAAAAAATTAATGCCTTTTTCTCAAAAAGAATAGGGGATATTATTATTCTAAAAAATGTTATTAGGCAAAATTACATAAAAAAATTGAAAGTTATTTCTTTAAAATTATTTTGGTGTTTTAAGAGCAGTCACACTCTTTATTACCTTTTTTAGATTTAAAAAAAAATTTTATTATTAAAAAAGCTATAGCTAATCCTAAAAAAATATAGACTAAAATTTGTTGCATCAACTTAAAATTTGATAGGCTAAAAATGAGGATATATACGCTAAAACACCCATACCCAAAAGCTGTATTAAGGGCCATTTCCACCCTTTAGTTTCTCTTTTTACAATGGCAAATGTACCTATACATTGCATTGCAAAAGCATAAAAGACCAGTAAAGAGATTCCTACGGGAAAATTAAATAATTTTTTTCCTGTGGTAGGGTGTATTTCTGCCGCCATTTTTTGCTTAATTGTACTATTATTATCTTCTTTATTTTCTACACTATAAATGGTTGCAAGTGTTCCTACAAAAACTTCTCTTGCTGCAAAAGAGCTAATGAGAGCTATTCCTATTTTCCAATCATATCCTAGTGGTTTTATTATGGGTTCTATGGTTTTTCCCATGATACCAATGTATGATTTTTCTAATTTTTCTGATGCAATAATTTGTGCTATTTCTGTTGATGATAGTTGCTGATGAATAGTACTTTCTTTAATCTGCTTTTCTACATCATTGTAAGATTTTGGCCCATTAGATGCTAAAAACCATAAGACAATAGAAATGGCTAAAATAATTTTTCCTGCCCCAAAAATAAAAGATTTTGTTTTTTCTAACACATCTAAAAATACATTTTTTATTGATGGTATTTTATAGTTTGGCATTTCTATTACAAAAAGTGATTTATTGGTAACTTTAACTATTTTATTTAAAAAAAATGCAGATATAATAGCTGTTGCAAATCCTAAAACATATAATGTTAATAGTGTTAATCCTTGTAATCCTAAAAAACCAAAGAGTTTTTTATTGGGTATAATTAATGAAATTAAAATAGCATACACGGGTAAGCGTGCTGAACAGGTGGTAAACGGAACTACTAAAATGGTTATTAATCTTTCTTTCCATCCAGAAATGGTTCTTGTAGCCATAATTGCCGGAATGGCACATGCAGTACCAGAAATTAATGGAATTACACTTTTTCCACTCATTCCGTAGCGTCTCATAATTTTATCCATCAAAAAGACTACTCTACTCATATAACCTGTTTCTTCTAATATGGCAACAAAGAGAAATAAAATGGCAATTTGTGGAATAAAAATAAGTACTCCTCCTATACCTGGTATTATCCCTTCGGTAATTAAATCTGTAAAAATACCTGAGGGTAATTTTATTTTTACAAAATTGGATAAATTAGCAAAAGAAGAATCTATAAAATCCATAGGGGCAGATGCCCAATCAAAAATTGATTGGAAAATTAAGAATAAAATGGCAAAAAATAATACATATCCAAAAATTTTATGTGTAAATACTTTGTCTAATTTACTACGTACATCGGTTGCTTTTGATTTATCTACTATGTAAGATTTTTGTAAGATTTTATTAATTTTTTGATAGCGATATATGGTTTCTTTATGTTGGTATTTTTTTAATTTTTGAGTATCGTGTTTAAATGCTATTAATTTTTCTTTTTCTTGAAATGTAATTGTTTCTGGAAAGTTGTTTTGGGTAATCATTAACCATAATTCGAACAAACTATGTGTGGGTGCAATCTCTTTTAATTTTTGAAAATAACCTTCATCAATTCTTTTATTTACAGCACACATTTGCTTCTTCTTTGGGTGTTTAGAAGTGCTAATTTTTACAATTTCATTTTTAACAGTATCTATACCAATATTTTTTCTAGCACTTACTAAAACAACAGGAGTTTCTAATTCTTTTTGAAGTAAATTTACATCAATAGAAATTCCTTTTCTTTCCATTTGGTCTGCCATATTTATGACTAATAATGTTGGAATTTCTAAATCTTTTATTTGAGTAAAAAGAAGTAAGTTTCTTTTTAAGTTTTCTACATCTGCTACAACTATTATTACATCTGGATAATCAGTATTACTAGAGTCTATCAGTGTTTTTAATACAATACTTTCATCTAATGATGTTGGGTTTACACTATAAGTTCCTGGTAAATCGGTTATAATTGCTGTTTTATTGGGAGATAATTTACAGGCTCCTTGTTTTTTATCTACTGTAACCCCCGGGTAGTTTCCTACTTTTTGATTTAATCCTGTTAGTTGGTTAAATAAAGATGTTTTACCTGTATTTGGGTTTCCAATGAGTGCAACTTTTATGGGGTGTTGTTTTCCCATTATTCGCTTTTAATTACTTGTATTGTTTCTGCTATATCTTTTCTAATGGCTATATGGCTACCATTTACGCAAATATACAAGGGGTCTTTTAGTGGTGCTATTTGAATTAATTCTATTATTGCTCCTGGTAAACAACCCATTTCTAATAATTTTAATGGGATTTTATCTATCATTTCATCAGAAATAATACCTGTTTCTCCTATATGTAGGGTTGCAATTGTACTCACTTTTTTAGCTGTTTTTTAAACAGAAAACAAAGGTACTAAATTAGAATGATTCTAAACAATTTATTTTTTATTATATTCTTTTTTTAAAATAAAAATATCTCTTTTTAAGCGTTCCATCTCTTTTTTTTCGGTACCATCATAAAAACCTCTTATACGTTTTTCTTTATCTATCAATACAAATTGTTCTGTATGAATAAAATCGTTTTCACCTCCATCTCCTTCATCTACAACAGCAAAATAACTCTTACGTGCCAACTCATAAATGTGTTTTTTATCTCCTGTGGTAACATTCCATTTTCCATCAATCACTCCTTTGGTTTTGGCATATTTTTTTAAAGTAGGCACACTATCTTTTACAGGGGTTACAGAATGCGATAAAAACATAATATCATTATCATCCTTATAATATTCTTGTAAATCACTCATATTGTAAGCCATCGCTATACAAATGGTTTTACAAGTGGTAAAAAAAAAATCTGATACATAAATTTTACCCTCATAGTTTTTTTGAGTGATTGTGTCTCCATTTTGATTGATTAATAAAAAATCTGATACCGTATGATTCTTTTTTATATGCCAAAGTGATGAGTCTACCAAACGAGGGTTTATATCTATCGGGTTATATACTTTTAGTGTAGTATCTACCTTTAATAAATGATAAAACACTGGAATAGAAATAGCAGAAAATATCACTAAAAAAAGCAAAGTAGTTTTAGATTTTTTAAAAAATCCAAGATTCATAAAAAAATATTTATCTTCACCAACCCAAAGGCTGATAATTTTTTTACAAATTTAGTTGTTTATAAAAGACTTTACCACTTTTTTTTACTTTTTATCTTACGTTTATTTGCCTAAAAAACAACACAGTACAAAACTCTTATATTTAAAAAATTTGATTGATGTTGAAAGAAAAATAGATAAAAAAATACTTTTTCAACGGAATATTAATACCACAAATTATGATGTAAAATATCATCAGTTAGAACTAAAGGTAAACTCATCAGAGGATAATATTAACGAAACAAGAACTTCCTATTATACCACATTACAAAATATAAATTCTATTACTTTTGATATGGGTAACGCCTTAAAGAAAAAAGCATTTATACAAAAACAAATAAAATCATCAATATAAAAAAACTAACAAAAGGTATTTACCTTATTAAAATTACCACAAACAAAGGGCTAATCTCTAAATCTTTGTTAAAAGAATAATAGACCCTTTTTCTTTCTTTTACAACTATTATTAAAACCGTACATTTGTCCGATTTTAAAACTAAAAAATACATCCTTTATGGAAATATTGATAAAAGTATCACAATTTATTTTAAGCCTTTCGTTACTTATTGTTTTACATGAGTTAGGGCACTTTATACCTGCAAAAATCTTTAAAACAAGAGTAGAAAAATTCTATTTATTTTTTGATTATAAATACTCTATTTTTAAGAAAAAAATAGGAGAAACTGTTTATGGGATTGGCTGGATTCCTTTAGGAGGTTATGTAAAAATTGCAGGTATGATAGATGAAAGTATGGATACTGAACAACTAAAAAAACCTGCCCAACCATGGGAATTTCGCTCTAAACCTGCATGGCAACGTTTAATTATTATGTTAGGTGGAGTTATTGTAAATTTTATTTTAGGTGTTTTTATCTACATTATGCTAATGTACGCCTATGGTGAAAAATATTTACCTAATGACAACGTAAAAGATGGTATTTGGGCTCAAGACCCATTGGCAGAAAAATTAGGACTAGAAACTGGTGATAAAATTTTAACAATTGACGGAAAAACCATCAAAAAATTTAATGAATTGCCAATGGAATTTATCAATGGAAATAATTTTTCTATTGAACGAGAAGGACAAATTATACAAAAAAAAATTCCTGTAGATTTTATATCAAACTTAATTGATAGAGGTAAAACTGCAAGTGGTTTTATCTTACCAAGATACCCATTTGTAATTGCAGACTTTAGAGAGGGTTTTCCAAATACAAATAGTGGTATACAGCCCAAAGATTTGGTAATTGCTATTGGAGATACTCAAATATCTTATTTTGATGAAGCACAAATTGCTCTAGAAAAAGAAAAAGGACAAAACACTACTATTACTGTAAAAAGAGGTGATGAAACTAAAATTTTTTCTGTAAAAATTACAGAAAAAGGAGAGTTAGGAGTTAAATTAGGACAGTTATCTTTAACAGATTTAGAAAAATTAGGCTATTACCAATTAGCAGATATTTCTTATTCTTTTACAGAAGCTATACCTGCTGGAGCTAAAAAAGCATGGAGTACTTTAACAGGCTATATAAAACAATTAAAGAAAATTTTTAATCCAAGTACAGGAGCATACAAAGGGTTAGGTGGTTTTATTTCTATAGGAAGCATCTTCCCTTCAGAAT
>CAZZPG010000045.1:0-13551 GCA_964655975.1 uncultured Flavobacteriaceae bacterium | reverse complement strand
CAGATTATAGAATTATTTCTTATAAAAAAGACACTATATATATTGATACCACTTTAAATATTAAAAAAGAATATAAATTTAACTTCTTAAGAAAAGATAATTTTGAGTTGTTAGCTTTTCATAATCAAGGACAAACATTTACTAATTTAGGATATAATTTTAGTATTCTTTCTTCTTTACCAGATATAGGTTTTAAGGCAAAACAATTTGGATATATAGGAGTAAAAGATATTAAATATTATGAAGTTCCAACACCTACAACAGAAATACTTTATAGAACAGGGTTACAACAAGGGCAGGTATTAGAGTCTTTATTTACGCTTAATTTTTCTAAAAGACTCAATATTTCTATTGCTTATAAAGGGCTCCGTTCTTTAGGGCAATATAGAAGGTCTTTGGTAAGTTTAGGAAACTTTAGAACCACTTTTCATTATATAACAAAAAAAGGACAATACAGTGCTAAAGGACATTATGCAACCTATGATCATTTAGGACAAGAAAGTGGTGGACTCACACCAACAGCAATAACTTCTTTTACAACAAATGTTTCTGATTTTAAAGAACGTGGTAGATTAGATGTAAATTTAGAGGATGTAGAAACTGTTTTTAAAGGAAAACGAGTATATTTTGAGCATGATTATAAATTATTTTCAAAAAAAGATACTGTAAACAACAAAGATTTTAGTAATTTAAAAATAGGTCATATTTTTACTTCAGAAAGTAAAACATTTATATTCAATCAAACAAAAATAAATAATTTTTTTGCTGATGCAAGCACTTCTACTAATGTAAATGAACGTGTAGATAGTAGGATAATAAATCATCAAGTATTTTTAGAATTTAACTCTAAATATATCTTAGGGACTTTTAAAACTCGTGCAAATTACACTACTTATTCCTACGGATATGATACTGTTTTTAATATCGCCTTAAACAATATCAATAAAATAAAGCTAAAAGGAAAAGCAGGTTCTTTTGGAGCAGATTGGTACGCAAAAATAAAAGACTTTCAGTTTAATGCAAGTGCCACTATTACACCTGGGCAAACAAGATTGTCTGGGAGTGATTTTAGAGGAGAAATGCACTATAAAAAAGATAGTATTTTTACCATAAAAGCAAGATTAATAATTAACTCTAAATTGCCAAATTTTAATTTTTTGCTTTTTCAAAGTACTTACAACAACTACAATTGGCAACATAATTTTAGCAATGTAAACACTAGAAATTTAGGAGGTTCTATAGAGTCTAAATGGCTTAATGCCTCTTTAGATATCACAAACATAGGTAATTACACCTATTTTGACGAAAATAGCAAACCCAAACAAGCAGAAGTTAATATTACTTATTTAAAAGTAAAAATTTCTAATGAGTTTATCTTTGGTAAATTTGCTTTAAATAATACACTTATGTACCAAAATGTAAGTAGTGGAAGCAGTATTTTTAGAGTTCCTAATTTTGTATCAAGAAACACTATTTATTATACAGATTATTGGTTTAAAGGAAAACCCTTACAAGTACAGATTGGTGCAACTTTAAAATATTTTACCAAATACAAAGCCAATGCTTACAACCCTCTTTTGGCAGAATTTACCCTACAAAATACTACAAAAATTGGATATCCAACCATAGATTTATTTTTTAACGTACAAGTACGAAGAACTAGAATTTATTTTAAAGCAGACAACCTAAGTTCTTTATTTTTTAAAAAAAACTATTTTTCTGCACCAAGTTATCCGTATAGAGATTATGTAATTCGATTCGGATTGGTTTGGAACTGGTTTATTTAATTTTTATTGATGATTACAGATACCCACACTCACCTATATTCAGAACAATTTAACAAGGATAGAACAGAAATGATGCAACGTGCAAAAGACACAGGAGTTTCACGTTTTTTTATTCCTGCTATAGATAGCTCTTCTACACAAAGCATGTTTGAGTTAGAAAAACAATTTCCAAACGATGTTTTTTTAATGATGGGATTACATCCAACATCAGTAAAAGAAAACTACAAAGAAGAATTGACACACGCAAAAAAATGGATAGACCAACGTAATTTTGTAGCTATCGGAGAAATTGGTATTGATTTGTATTGGGATAAAACCTTTTTAAAACAACAGCAAGAAGCTTTCAGAACACAAATACAATGGGCAAAAGAAAAAAAATTGCCAATTATAATTCATTGTAGAGGTGCTTTTGATGAAGTTTTTGAAATTTTAGAAGAAGAAAAAGGAGATAATTTATTCGGGATTTTCCACTGTTTTACAGGAACACTAGCACAAGCAAAACAAGCCATTTCTTACCATATGAAATTAGGCATTGGTGGAGTCGTAACTTTTAAAAATGGTAAAATTGATACGTTTTTAAATGAAATTGATATTAAACATATTGTTTTAGAAACCGATTCGCCTTATTTAGCTCCTACTCCATTTAGAGGAAAACGCAACGAAAGTAGCTACATTACTAAAGTGGTAGAGAAATTAGCAATAATTTATAATCTTTCTTTTGATGAAATTGCCAAAATAACCACACAAAACTCTAAAGACGTTTTTGGAATTTAGTTTTTACTTAATAACAACCTAACTCATCAAGAAAATCATCAGCTTCTTTAAGCCCTAATTTTTTTGCTTTTTTATAATCTGAACAAGCTTGATTATATCTATCAACTCTTTTATAACAACTTTCATGAAAAAAATAGGCAAATAGACCTATATATAAAATATAGAAATGATTCAATTTTGAATTGTGAAATACTTAAAAGACACAAAATATTTAACTGAGTTTGGTAAACATTTACGTTTTGTAAGAAAATCTAAAGGATTTTCACAAGAAAAACTTGCCAATGAAGTTGGTATTGAAATATCTCAAATAAGTAGAATTGAGCGTGGAATTACAAATACTTCAATAAGTACCGTACACAGAATTGCTTTATCTTTGAATATTGAAACAAAAGAACTTTTTTCTTTTTAGAAAATTATTTTTTGTATTTATCTCAAAAAAAATGGAATTACTTATTACCTACTACAAAACACCCTTAGGAACTGCAAAAATTGTAGGCGATAAAAACGGAATACAATCGGTTGCTGTGTTAGATGATGAAATTGTTACCTCTACAGAAACCCCAAAGTGTTTACAAACCTGCGTACAGCAATTAGACGAATATTTTAATGGCACAAGAACGGAATTCAACTTAAAATTAAATCCACAAGGAACTGATTTTCAACAAAGAGTTTGGAAAGAGCTTCTCAACATTCCATACAATAAAACTCGTACTTATTTAGAACAATCAAAACAATTAGGCGATGTAAAAGCCATAAGAGCAGTTGCTTCTGCTAATGGTAAAAACCCTATTTGGATTATCATTCCATGCCATAGAGTTATTGGTTCAGACGGTTCTTTAACTGGTTACGCTAGTGGGCTTTGGCGTAAAAAATGGTTATTAGCACACGAAAATCCTGTAAAACAACAATCACTTTTTTAATATTTTTCACAAAAAGACCTAATGTTATTAATCTTTAATTAAGTTTTAAAACCAAAACCCTAAATTAAAAAGCCAATAGCTTTTTTTAATTTCTGGAGACCACGTGTATTTTAATTCTATAGGCCCTAGCATGGTGTCTACACTATAGCCCAGTACATATCCAGATTTAATATTTTTAAAGAAATTACGTCGTTTAAAAACATTATTCTCTACCCTTGCAAAATTGGCTATAAATATTGCGTATTGTTTTTTTACTAGGTTATACCTAAATAAAAATGTAGATTTTAAAAAAGTTTGTTCTGATAAACCTGCCATTTTATATCCATAGAAAGGTACAAAATTATTAATATAGTTTTCATTATAACCTCCTAAAGAGAAATCAAATACTTTAGAGGTTACTGATCCTAAAGAAAACCCCATTTCAGACTCATATTTAAATGTAAGCTTTTTACTAAATGGTGTAGCAAAGCCTATTTTTCCTTTTGCTTGAGAATATTGTTGAAAATTTTTGTTATAATTTGAAGATATTATATACCACTTAAATCCTAAATCTATAAAAAACCCATGGTTCATAAAATATTTATCATCATAAGTATCTAATTTAATAAAAGAATACCCATTAAAATAATTACTTTTATCATAGATAGTAGGGTTTCCGTTGGTATCTAAAATGGTTTTAGAATCTGCAAAAATATTTTTATGCTCAAAACCTATTCCTAGAGAAAGTTTTCTATCAAAAGTAGTTTTTGCATAAATTTGATTGGTAAAATCTCTATAATTTACCTCTAAGCTAGAGTTAGTACTTCTTGTTGTTTTAACATTTGTTAAAAAAGTATTGTATCTAGATTTAAATCCAAAACTCCAATAAAAACCATTATCTATATAATAATCAAAATTATAACGTAAGTTATCTCCTATTATTAAATCTATAGATAGCATATCATTTTTTTGCCAAACATGTTTCTGGTTGTAATTTATTAATACAGCTGATTTATATAATTTATCATAATGTACACCTAGTTTTATATTAGCATTTACATGACTCTCTGTTAAATTAAGAGTTAATTTTTTACCTTCTTTTACGTTTTTAAATGAATAATCTATTCTTACAAAATTATCTGTTGCTGTTAAATAGTTGATTTTTTTTGTAAGTTCTTTGTATGTAATAGTATCTCCTATTCTTAATTTTAATGTTCCTAATACATAGGTTCTTGTGTAATTTTTGTTTCCTTTTATAGTTATTTTTTTTAACAAAAATCGATTAGGTTTTTCTATTAATTGTCTTTTTACTTTTTTTACTCCTTGTAATTTGGCAATACTATCTAATTGATGGTAGAAATTAGAAGGTATTAATGCTCCTTTTTTTAAAATCTCTATTTTTTTATCAAAAGAAACAACAGAAAATTTAGAAATATTTGGATGCAAATATACATCTACATCTTTCACTTGCTTTTTATTATTATTGTACATCTTATAACTTACTATTTGAGTTAAAATAGCTAGTACTGAAGTTATTTTTTCTTTTTTTGCTAACTTTCCTTGTACATCTACACCAATAATAATATCTACTCCTTTTTGACGCATAATATCTACTGGAAAATTGTTCACTAGCCCTCCGTCTATTAATAACTTTCCGTCTAATTCTATTGGATATAATAGTGTAGGAAATGATCCACTAGCTCTTAAAGACAAGGGTAATGATCCTTTTTCTAAAAGAACTGCTTCTCCTGTACTTACATCTGTAGCAATACAAAAAAAAGGAATAGGTAGTTTTTTAAAATTAGTAATATTTTCTACAGGGGCTAAATGTCTAGTTAAAAAATTAAGCATACTTTGCCCCTTAGAAAATCCTTTTGGAAAACCAATAATACCTTTATTAACAGGCAGTTCTATAGTGTGTTTCTCTCCATTTTCTTTTTCAAAAAAAGGTTTTACTTTTCTAGGAAGTTTATCTTTTAGCAGGTTTACAAAATTAGTATTAATAATTATTTTTTCTAATTGATCTGCACTATAACCTGCCGCATAAAACCCCCCAACAATAGCGCCCATACTTGTCCCTCCAATATAATCTAGATGAATTCCTGCTTTTTCTATCGCTTTTAACACAGATATGTGTGCAAATCCTTTAGCTCCTCCTCCACTTAATACCAACCCTATTTTAGGTCTTTTTTCTTGCGAGAGCAACAAAAAAGGAAGAAATAACCATATAATAAACAATTTTTTTTTCATTATTTTTTTTGATGATAATACTCAACTACTTTCATAGCTCTTGCATTGCCAATTTCTTTTTTTAACTCTTCAAATGTAGCCTTTTTTACTCTTTTTGCCGACTTAAATGTACGTAATAATCTGTTAATAGTTTGTTTACCAATACTTGAGATGTTTTCTAACTCTGATAAGTTTGCACTTTTACTTCGTTTATTTCGGTGAAAGGTAATACCAAATCTGTGAGCTTCATTTCTTAAAAATTGAATTATTTTTAGAGTTTCTGATTTTTTATCAAGGTATAATGGAATGGCATCTCCTGGATAGTAGATTTCTTCTAATCTTTTTGCTATACCAATAATAGCTATTTTACCACGTAACTTTAAAACATCTAAACTTTTTAAGGCAGATGATAATTGTCCTTTTCCACCATCAATAATTATGAGTTGTGGCAACGGTTGGTTTTCATCTAATAAGCGTTTGTAACGTCTATAAACTACTTCTTCCATAGAAGCAAAATCATCAGGCCCCTTCACGGTTTTTATATTAAAATGACGATAGTCTTTCTTACTCGGTTTTCCGTTTTTAAATACCACACAAGCACCTACAGGATGGGTGCCTTGAATATTAGAATTATCAAAACACTCTATATGGCGAGGCTCTACCTGTAACCGTAAATCTTTTTTCATTTGTGCCATAATTCGTTTTACATGACGGTCTGGATTTACAATTTTTAACTGTTTAAATCTCTCTTGACGATGGTATTTTGCATTTCTTTGAGAAAGTTCTACAATACGTTTTTTATCACCTACTTTAGGAATAGTTATTTTTAGCTCTTCACCTAAATCAACTGAAAAAGGCACGTAAATTTCTTTTGAAACAGATTGAAATCGTTGGCGAATTTCTATAATAAATAACTCTAATAATTCTTTATCTGTCTCATCTAGTTTTTTCTTTATTTCTGTAGTATGAGATTGAATAATTGCCCCGTTTGCAATTTTAAAAAAATTAATATATCCGTAACTTTCATCAGAAATAATAGAAAATACATCTACATTATTAATGGATGGATTAACTACCATAGATTTTACTTGATAATTTACTAATAATGCTACTTTTTCTTTAATTTTTTGTGCTTCTTCAAATTCCGTTTTAGCAGAAAAACTCATCATAAGTTGATTAAATTTTTCTATAGTTTCTTTAAAATTTCCTTTAATAATATTTCTAATAGCAGTAATATCTGTTTGATAGTTTTCTTCTTTTTTTAAGCCTTCGCAAGCTCCTTTGCAATTACCTAAATGTTATTCTAACCATACTTTATATTTACCTCTTTCTATGTTTTTTTTGTTTAAATCATACTTACAAGTTCGTAATGGATATAGTTCTTTAATTAATGCTATTAACCCTCTTACTGTTTTAACAGATGTATAAGGACCAAAATATTCAGAGCCTTCTTTAAGTATTTTTCTAGTTAAAAAGACACGTGGAAAATGTTCTTTTTTTATACAAATCCACGGATAGGTTTTATCATCTTTTAGCATTACATTATAGCGTGGTTGTAATTTTTTTATTAAACTATTTTCTAACAACAACGCATCGGTTTCGGTAGCAACCACAATATATTTTATACTGATTATTTTTTTTACCAATACTTGGGTTTTACCATACTTATGGGTTTTAGTAAAATAGGAGGCTACTCGTTTTTTTAAATTTTTAGCTTTACCAACGTACAAAATTACATTATCTTTATCATAATATTGATAAACGCCTGGTGCATTAGGAAGTGTTTTTATTTGTAATTGTAATTCTATTGGCATACAACGAAAATACAGTTTTTCATTGTAAAAAATAATTTGTTTTCTTCATTTTAAAAAGAAAAGAGGTTATTTATAAAAACTATTTTTTAAAACCTCTGTATTGGTATTATTTACTACCTGCCAACCATAAATTGTAGAAAGCTGATAAATTTTAGACAACTCTGTAAATAATCTGTTTTTTGCTTTTTCTTTAATTTTTGAAACCTCAATAGTTTCTTTAATCTTTTCTATACTTTTTTTATTGATTTTATTAAGTTCTTGTTTAGAAAAGGCATTAAACTGGCTTTGTTGCAAATCAAAATATTTAATATCTGGAGAAATATTTATAGTAGGTTTTGGTATTTTATGAATAATTATTTTCTTATCTACAGAATCTATTTGAATCTCTAATTTTGATAAGTCATACCCTACTTCTACCTTAGCATTTACTATTACTACTGCTTTTTTATTAAAGGAAAAATAATTATAAAAGTATTTTTTAGAATCGGCATAACTATACATTTCAGAAAACGTACCTTCTGTAACTACCAATTTACTAAGAGTTTTAATTCCTGTAAGAATTACCTGAATTTCTTCTTTAGTCTGTTGCTGTTCTTCTTTTTTTTCATACCAATATTTGGCAATTAAAAAGCCTAACAAAAAAACAGCAATATATTTTAGAAACCGAATCATCTTTATAAAGTTTGTTAAAGGTAAAAAAAAGATTTAAGATAATAAGATATAAAAACTAAGAGTCTAAAAAAGAAGATTGCTTCACTAGGTTTGTAATAATACGTAATAACAAGACAACTCCAATCATCAATTACTATCTTCTTTCAAGAAAGCTTGTTTATTAAATAAAAATAGTAGAACAACTCCAATAGTAATATACGAATCTGCTCCGTTAAAAATAGCGTTAAAAAAAGTGAATCGTTCTCCTCCCATTACAGGAATCCAGTTGGGTAAAACACCCTTCCATATTGGAAAATACAACATATCTACAACTTTACCGTATAAAAATTCTCCGTAAGGGTTTTCTGCAAATAACGTTGCTATTTTATAATTTGATGTATCAAAAATTCTTCCATAAAAAACAGAATCTATAATATTACCTACTGCCCCAGAAAAAATGAGTGAAATGGCTACAATTACTGCGATATGTGTTCCTTTTTTTATATGTTGCCTCAGCCAATAAATAATCCCTATAACGGCAATTAATCTAAAAAGTGTTAAGAACAACTTACCTGCTTTTCCTCCAAATTCAAAACCCCAAGCCATACCATTATTTTCTGTAAAATGAATTTTAAACCAATTGGCAAAAACTATCACCTCTTCTCCTAACTCAAAATGTGTTTTTACATAAATTTTACTTGCTTGGTCTATAAATAACGCAACAAATATGGTAAGTAATGCAATGTTTTTTTTAGACATAAATTTTTATTATCTGCCAAAAATAAGGATATTCTATAAATTATAAACTATTAAGAATAACATTTGCATTGATTGAGTTTATAATAAATTTTTTTGATGAATTTTTTACTAATTTCACAAAAGGCGATATCTTCTTTTTACCTTTAGTTGTAATACTTCCTTTATTTGTTTGTATGTAAATATTTGTATGATTAGAAATTGTCGCATAAACTGTTCCTTGATAAAGACTAAGAATAATATTCCCTCTAACCATATTAAATTTTAGAACTCCCTTATCAATATAAATTGCCAAATCTCCTTGGTAGTTTTTAGAAATAACATCTACATTGGTACCATACACAATAATTCTTTTATTTTTAGGAATCTTAAGAACTGCATACGACCTATGCAATCGTTTGGTTATAAATTTTCTGAAAACGACATTTTCTGAATTATATAACAAACCTTCAAACCGAATTTTTAATGAGTTTTCTTTTTCAGAAATTGAAACATCATTAGAATTCATATTTTCATTAAACAAACTTACTTCAATTTGGTTATTTTTAGAATTTATAAGTGTAATATTATCTAACCCTTCTGTAAAAATTTCTATTTCTTTTTGATGAGTAGCAAGTGTTTGTGTTTTTCTTTGTTGAGAAAAACACGTAGTTATTAAAAGTAACAATGATAAAAAAAATAGTTTTTTCATAAAACAAAAAAGGCTTCCAATATTTGGAAACCTTTGTGTTATTGTTTTCTCTTCGCCTCAATACTTAACGTTGCATGAGGCACTAATTTTAAACGTTCTTTTTGAATAAGTTTACCCGTAACCCTACAAATACCATAGGTTTTGTTTTCTATACGTAATAAAGCATTTTTTAAATCTCTAATAAATTTTTCTTGACGGATGGCCAATTGCACATTAGCCTCTTTTGCCATTGTATCTGCACCCTCATCATACGATTTAAAGGTAGGAGAGGTATCATCCGTTCCATTGCCTTTATCATTTTTATATGATGCCTCTAAAAGCTCTAAATCTTCTTGAGATCTAGCTATTTTTTTTTCGATAATTTTTTTAAACTCTTGTAAATCTTCATCAGAATATCTTGCTCTTATATCTTCCATAATCTTATATTTTTTGGATTAATATGTTACTTTTTATGGTATCGAACTCAATTTCTATACCATTTTCTATGTTATCAACAAAAACCAATTCTTTGGTTAGTGTTTCACTCATAATATAATTCTGGTTTATTGTTACTGCTTCTTCTAAATCTGCATAACGTTGTACCAATAATTTAATTTTATCTGTTACATCTAAACCTGTGTCTTTACGTCCGTTTTGAATTCGATTCACCAACTCACGTGCCATCCCTTCTTTACGTAAATCATCAGTAATGGTAACATCTAAAGCTACAGTAATTCCGTTTGCATTAGCAACCAACCAACCTTCAATATCTTTTGATGATATTTCTACATCTAAGGCTTCCAAAGTAATCATTTTCTCATTAATTTCAAATGATATTTTCCCTTCTTTTTCAATTTTGATGATATCATCCTGTGTAAGTTCTTGAATTTCAGCAGCAATCAACTTCATGTCTCTACCAAATTTAGGGCCTAAAGTTTTAAAATTAGGCTTAATTTGTTTTACTAAAATCCCTGATGCATCATCTAACAATTCTATTTCTTTTACGTTTACTTCTGATTTTATCAACTCAGAAACTGCTAAAATATCCTCTTTTTGTGTTTCATCTAACACAGGAATCATAATTTTTTGCAACGGCAAACGTACTTTTATTTTCTCTTTTGCCCTTAATGATAAGACCAATGATGATATGGTTTGTGCGTTTTCCATCTTACGCTCTAAAGATGTGTCGATAAATGACGCATCACTTACAGGAAAATCTGCCAAATGCACACTTTCAAACATTTCTTTTTGGGTTGCTTTGGTTAAATCTTTGTACAATCTATCCATATAAAATGGTGCTACTGGAGCACTTAATTTTGCGATGGTTTCCATACAAGTGTACAATGTTTGGTAGGCAGAAATTTTATCTTGCTGATAATCTCCTTTCCAAAAACGTCTTCTACTTAATCGTACATACCAATTACTAAGCAATTCTTGCACAAAGTTAGAAATAGCTCTAGTGGCTTTTGTTGGCTCATATTCTGAGTAAAATGTATCTACTTTTTTAATTAAGGTATGTAATTCTGATAATACCCAACGGTCTATTTCTGGTCTTTCTGCTAACGGTATATCTACTTCTGCATACGTAAAATTATCAATATTTGCATACAAACTAAAGAACGAGTAGGTGTTGTATAATGTTCCAAAAAACTTACGTCTTACCTCTGCAATTCCTTCTAAATCGAACTTTAAATTGTCCCACGGATTTGCATTCGATATCATATACCAACGTGTAGCATCTGCCCCATATTTGTCTAAGGTTGTAAACGGGTTTACGGCATTTCCTAAACGTTTTGACATTTTATGTCCATTTTTGTCTAACACCAATCCGTTTGATACTACGTTTTTATAGGCAACCGAATCGAACACCATTGTAGAGATAGCGTGTAAGGTATAAAACCATCCTCTTGTTTGGTCTACACCTTCGGCGATGAAGTCCGACACCCTTTCTCCATCTTCTACTTTCTTTTTATTTTCGAAAGGATAATGCCACTGTGCATAGGGCATTGAACCAGAATCGAACCAAACATCAATCAAATCACTCTCACGTTGCATTGGCTTTCCTGATGGTGATACTAAGGTGATTTTATCTACAATATTTTTATGCAAATCAATTTTATCGTAGTTATCTTCTCTCATATTACCGACTTCAAAATCGGCAAAAATATCTGCATCCATAAAACCAGCTTTTACAGATTTCCCCATTTCGTCTTTTAGCTCTTCTACAGAACCTATACAAACTTCTTCTTTACCATCTTCTGTACGCCAAATAGGTAGTGGAATTCCCCAAAAACGAGAACGAGATAAGTTCCAATCATTTGCATTTTTTAACCAATTTCCAAAACGTCCTGTACCAGTAGATTCAGGTTTCCAGTTAATGGTTTTGTTTAGTTCGTACATCCTATCTTTTACCTCAGTAATTTTTATAAACCACGAGTCTAAAGGATAGTATAAAATAGGTTTATCAGTACGCCAGCAATTTGGATAACTATGCACATATTTTTCTACGTGAAAGGCTTTATTTTCTATTTTTAGTTTGATGGCTAATTCTACATCTACTGATTTATCGGGCGCCTCACCATCAGCATAATATTCATTTTTTACGTATTTACCTGCATATTCGCCCATTTCTGGTCTAAATTTCCCTTGTAAATCTACTAATGGCACTGGGTTCCCATCCTCATCTAAGACCAACATTGGTGGTACTTCTGGTGTTGCTTGTTTGGCAACCATAGCATCATCTTGTCCAAAAGTTGGTGCTGTATGTACAATACCTGTTCCGTCTTCTGTAGTCACAAAATCTCCAGCAATGACTCTAAAAGCATCTTCTGGGTTTTGGTAGGGTAATGCGTAGTCTAATAATTGTTCGTATCTAATATCAACCAATTCTTTCCCTTTACATTCTCCTAAAATGGTAAATGGAATTTTTTTATCGCCTTCTTTATAATGGGTTAATTCCTCTGAGTTTTCAACTTCAAAAAATCGTTTTCCAAATTGTTTTGCTACTAATTTTTTAGCCAATACTACTTTTATCGGTTTAAATGTATATTGATTAAAAGATTGCACCAATACATAATCAATTTTATTCCCAACAGTTAAAGCGGTGTTACTTGGCAATGTCCAAGGTGTGGTTGTCCACGCTAAGAAAAAAGTTTCCTCCAACTCCCCCGAAAGGAGAGAATAGTTGAATGCTTTAAAAACAGCTTTCTCCTCTTTGGGGGATAGGGGGAATTGAGCCACAACCGTGGTGTCTGTAACATTTTGGTAGGTTCCTGGTTGGTTTAACTCGTGTGAGCTTAAACCTGTACCTGCTTTTGGTGAGTACGGTTGGATGGTGTAGCCTTTGTACATCAGTTTTTTGTTGTAAATCTGTTGTAACAACCACCAAACACTTTCCATATATTTAGACTTGTAAGTAACATACGGATTGTCCATATCTACCCAATACCCAATTTTACGAGTCATATCATTCCAAATATCAGTATAACGCATTACTGCCTTTTTACAAGCTTGGTTGTATTCTTCTACAGTAATTTTAGTACCAATATCTTCTTTAGTAATTCCTAATTCTTTTTCTACACCTAACTCAACTGGTAAACCGTGGGTATCCCAACCTGCTTTACGTTTTACTTGAAAACCTTTCATGGTTTTATACCTCGGAAAAATATCTTTAATAGCTCTTGCTAAAACATGGTGTACTCCTGGTAATCCGTTGGCAGAAGGTGGTCCTTCAAAAAATACAAAAGGTGTATTTCCTTCTCTTGAAGTAATACTTTTTTCAAAGATGTTATTATTTTTCCAATCTTGTAGTATTTCTTGAGCTACCTTAGGTAAGTCAAGTCCTTTATATTCAGTAAATTGTTTACTCATTTTATGGTGCTATAATTTGCGATTTGCAAAATTACATTTTTTCTTGTAATTGTTTGATTTGTATCACAAAAAAAGCATCTCTAAAGAGATGCTTTTTTATT
>CAZZPG010000044.1:0-13577 GCA_964655975.1 uncultured Flavobacteriaceae bacterium | reverse complement strand
GAAGCAGAAGAACGTGGGCAAGGAGAAGCTATTGCTAGAAATATTTTAGAAATGACACGTTTAAAAACACCTGTTATTACTATTATTATTGGCGAAGGAGCTTCAGGAGGTGCCTTAGGTATTGGAGTAGGTGATAGGGTATTTATGCTAGAAAATTCTTGGTATTCTGTAATCTCTCCAGAAAATTGTTCTTCAATTTTATGGCGTAGTTGGGCACATAAAGAAAAGGCTGCCGAAGCTTTAAAGTTGACAGCTAAAGATGGTATGAAATTAAAAATTGTTGATGCTATTATAAAAGAACCAATAGGAGGAGCACATGCAAATAGAGAAGGTGCTTTTAAAGCTGTAGAAGATGCTATTGTAAAAGCTTATAATGAGTTAAAAGAATTAAATTCAAAAGAATTAGTAGCCAAACGTATGAATAAATATGCAGAAATGGGTGTTTATAAAGAATAACTATCAACTTTCACATTTTTTTCCTCACAATAATAAATAAACTAATTATAGAAAGAAAATTCTTGATAAAGAATTAATCGTTTAAATGAGATTATAAGTATAGATGAAAATTAAACATTTTAAATTTTGATGCTAGCAAAGTAGCCTATAGTAATTCTAAAAGAAAAAAAAGAATAAATAAAATGGCAACATTATTTATTTCAAATCCATCATAATTTTATAACAGTTTTTTATGGTTTTAGCCTTAAAAATATATGGAAACATTTATATTTGTAAGGCTAAAAAATAAAAGAATGACATTAATAAAATCAATTTCAGGAATTAGAGGAACCATTGGTGGTAATACAGGAGAAAATCTAACCCCTTTAGATGCCGTAAAATTTGCATCTTCGTACGGCACTTTTATCATCAATAGAAATAAAGAGAAGAAAAAAATAAAAATTATTATTGGTAGGGATGCTCGTATTTCTGGAAAAATGATAAGTAATTTGGTAGCCAATACTTTAGTAGGCTTAGGAATAAATGTAATAGATTTAGGCTTATCTACAACACCAACGGTAGAAATTGCAGTACCTTTAGAAAAAGCAGATGGAGGTATTATTTTAACAGCATCTCATAATCCAAAACAATGGAATGCTTTAAAACTATTGAATGAAAAAGGTGAGTTTTTAAATAAAAAGGAAGGTGAAGAAATCTTAAAAATTGCAGAAAAAGAAGATTTTACTTTTGCTGAAGTAGATGATTTAGGAAGCTATAGAAAAAATAAAAAATACGTAAAAAAACATATTAAAGAAGTTTTAAATTTAGAATTGGTAGATGTTAAAGCTATTAAAAAAGCCAAATTTAAAGTGGTGGTAGATGCTGTAAACTCTACAGGAGGTATTTTTATTCCTGCCTTATTAGAAAAGTTGGGAGTAAAATGTATTGAGTTATATTGCGAACCAAACGGACAGTTTCCTCATAATCCAGAGCCTTTAAGAGAACATTTAAAAGACATCTCTAAATTAGTAGTAAAAGAAAAAGCTGATTTAGGTATTGTGGTAGATCCAGATGTTGATAGATTAGCCATTGTATCTGAAAACGGTTCTATGTTTGGAGAAGAATACACTTTGGTAGCCTGTGCAGATTATATTTTGGGAAGATTGGGTGGTGGTAATACCGTATCTAATTTATCATCATCAAGAGCTTTGAGAGATGTTACTGAAAAACGAGGAGGAACGTACACAGCAAGTGCTGTTGGCGAGGTAAATGTGGTACAAATGATGAAAGATACCAATGCCGTTATTGGAGGAGAAGGAAACGGAGGTATTATTTATCCAAATTCTCATTACGGACGAGATTCTTTGGTAGGTGTTGCGTTATTTTTATCACATTTAGCACATCAAAAAATGTCTTGTAAAACATTAAGAGATTCATACCCCAGTTATTTTATGAGTAAAAATAAGATTAAGCTAACTCCACAAATAGATGTTGATACTCTCTTAAAAGTGATGGCAGAAACTTATAAAAATGAAGAGGTAAATACTATTGATGGTGTAAAAATTGATTTTACTGATGAGTGGATTCATCTTAGAAAATCAAATACAGAACCAATTATTAGAATTTATACAGAAAGTACATCGCAAGAAAAAGCAAATATTTTAGCAGAACGATTTATATCAGAAATTAAAGAAATTATTGTATAAAAAATGGAATCATTAGAACAATATTTTAGTCAGTTTAGAAAAAATATTGTAGGTATCAATCAAACATTTATTTCACCCTTTGGAGAGAAAGAAATTATATATACAGATTGGACTGCAAGTGGAAGGTTATATCACCCAATTGAAGAAAAAATATTGAATGATTTTGGTCCTTATGTAGCAAACACACATACAGAAACTTCTACAACAGGAGCAGTAATGACACTCGCATACGGTAAAGCAAGAAGCATTATAAAAAAACATGTAAACGCTTCTATTGATGATGTTTTAATTACAGAAGGCTCTGGTATGACGGGAGTTATTAATAAATTTCAACGTATTTTAGGATTAAAAGTCGCTGAGAACTTAAAAGAGTACACTACCGTACCAGAAGAACTTAAACCTGTAGTATTTATTTCTCATATGGAGCACCATTCTAACCAAACATCTTGGTTAGAAACCATTGCAGAAGTGGTGGTAGTTCCTTGTAATGATGATGGATTGATTTGTTTAGAATCTTTCGAAAAAACCATACAAAAATATGAACATAAAAAACTGAAAATAGCCTCTATTACTGCAGCTTCTAATGTAACAGGTATCAAAACTAATTATCATGAGGTTGCTAAATTAATTCATAAATATGGTGGTTTGTGTTTTGTAGATTTTGCCTGTTCTGCACCCTATGTTGCTATAAATATGCATCCAAATGAAAAAGAAGCTTATTTAGATGCTATTTTCTTTTCTCCTCATAAGTTTTTAGGAGGACCAGGTACATCTGGAGTTTTGGTTTTTAATAAAAAACTTTATAAAAATGTAGTGCCAGATAACCCAGGTGGTGGTACAGTTTTGTATACAAATCCTTGGGGAGACCATGATTATGTTGATGATATTGAAACTAGAGAGGACGGAGGTACACCAGCGTTTTTACAAACAATAAGAATAGCTTTATCCATTCAGTTAAAAGAAGAAATGGGAATAGAGAATATAGAAAAAAGAGAAAATGAAATAAATAAAGTACTTTTTAAAACCTTATTATGCTTAGATGGTGTAACTGTTTTGGCAGATAATATACAAGAGAGGTTGAGCATTTTTTCTTTCTATTTTGAAAAATATCATTTTAATTTAGTCGTAAAATTATTAAATGACAGGTTTGGGATTCAAACTAGAGGAGGATGTTCTTGTGCAGGAACTTACGGGCATTTATTATTGCATGTTGATAGGAAAACATCAAAAGATATTGAACATCAAATTTTAGAAGGATGTGATATAGAAAGACCAGGTTGGGTTCGTTTATCGGTTCATCCTAGTATAACAGATAAAGAAGTAGCTTTTATTTGTAACAGTTTACAAAAATTGGCTAAAAATATTAAAGAGTGGTCTAAAGATTATAAATATGATGTTTCTAAAAATGATTTTGTACATTATACTAAACCAACTTTAGAAAGTGATTTGGTTAAAAAGTGGTTTTTTTAATATTTATTTGGTTTTGGTTCTTTGCCCATATGTTTAAAGCGCCTATGAGACCATAGGTAAAATTCGGGTTGTTTGCTAATGTGTTTTTCTATCAAATCTGTATAAATATCAATCACTTTATTCTTTGGTAATTCTTCTGCGTTTTCAGTAATTAATTCTAAATCAACTTCATAAAAACCTCTTTTTATTCTTGTTATATTGGCATTTACTACGGCATAATTATATTTTTGAGCAATTAAATCACTACCAATATGTACGGGTACTCTATTGTTAAAAAAATTTCTCCAATAAAAAGTTTTATGTAATTGAGGAGATTGATCTGAAGCTAATATAAATAATCCTTGTTTTTTTTGATGATGATTCTTTAAAATAGTTTTTATTGTTTGAGATGCTTTTATCAATAGCATTCCAAACTTACTTCTATAATTCTTAACTAGTTTTTCAAAATGAATATTATTTACTTTTGTGTACACTGCATAAGAATCTATTTTAGTATTTAGAGGTAAACTTATCATCCATTCCCAATTTCCATAATGAGCCATCATTAAAACAATATTTTTATCTTTTTGATATAATTTATTAATAACCTCAATATTATTAAAATGATAGCGTTTTAGTATTTCTTTTTTAGAAATAGTTATTGTTTTAAGGCTTTCTACTAAAAAATCTGTAAAATATTTGAAGAAATTTTTATGGATAATAGTAAGTTCATCTTCACTTTTTTTAGGAAACGCAAGTTTTAAATTATACATAACAACATTTTTTCTATATCTAAAAATATAGTAAATGAAAAAGAATAAAATATTAGAAATAAAATATAATACTCTAAAGGGAAGTTTAGAAAATAACCAAATAAAAGGATATGTAATACTGTAAAAAAGTAGTTTCATAAATTTATTAAAGATACAAATATCGATATAAATTAAGTCATACCATAAAATTATTAATTTGTTTGTGTAAATTTGTTGGCTAAATTAAATATAAATGAGTCAAGTTGTTTTAGTTATTATTGTGGCGAATGTATTATTATCTATAAAAGGATTTAATGATTATAGTTTTTTAAATAAGTATAAATTTCAGGTAGGTAAAATCTTAGAAGGAGAAAAATTACGAATGCTTACCTCTGCATTTTTGCATGTAGATTGGATGCATCTTGGGTTTAATATGTATGCTCTTTATTTATTTGGTGGTATGGTTACAGAAAATTTAGGGATAATTTCTTTTTTATTAATTTATTTTGGTAGCCTGTTTTCAGGTAGTATTTATTCTTTATTTTATCATAAAGAAGAGCCTTATTATAGTGCAGTGGGGGCTTCTGGTGCAGTATCTGGTATTGTATTTTCATCAATATTGTTAAACCCAGATATGACATTATTAATGTTTCCGTTACCTATACCAATTCCTGGGTATATTTTTGGGGTTGGTTATTTATTATATTCTATTTATGGGATGAAAAAACAATTGGGTAATGTTGGGCATTCTGCACATTTAGGAGGAGCTATTGGAGGTTTTGTATTGACATTATTATTGTATTCAAAAATATTTTATATCCATAAAACAATAGTGTTATTATTGGGTATTCCTATATTACTATTGTTACTTTTTGGTAATAAGTTGAAAAAAAGTTAATAAGATAAATCTACCTATACCCAATGTTGAGTTTTTTAATATTTAGATTATTTATCCTTGGCAACTAATAAGGTAGCTTTTGCACCTGTTGCTAAGTTCCACTCATTAGAAGAAATAAGGCTTCCAGATTCATTATACACTTTAAAATCAGCAGTATTTGGACCAGAAGTTCCTTGGTTTAATGCCATAAAATCAATTTTATTTAACCCAGTTTCTAAGTAAATGATAAAAGATTGATAATATTGTTTTAAATAAATATTATGTATAACTGGGGTATCATTTACATAGATACGAACTCTATCTCCATCAATAGCTCCAAAATCTCTACAAACAATTTTTACAAATTTAGATTGCGTTCTAATACTTCCTAAATCTTGATCTATTTTAGGATAGATATATTGCCCATTTATTTTTTTAAATGATTTTAAAAAGCGTTCTTCATTTAATTGTGCTTGAGTAATAATCCCTTTGTTTTTTAGTTCTTTGTCTAGTTCTTTTTTTGTTTTTTTTCTATTTTTATAGGCATTTTTAAAACCATTGGTAGCGTCTATTTTTATAGATGTTGGCTTTTTTAATTCTTTGGTATTTGCAGATAAAATACCCAAAGAGCCACTTTTTTTAGATTTGTTAGTAGTGGTTTCTAATTGTGCGTTGGTTTGTAAAACAACAAACAATAAGAAAAAGAGTGATAAAAAGGGCTTTTTAATTTTCATCTTTTGGGGTTTATCCACTAATATTTAGCAAATATAATGCCGATTTTTATAAAAGATGTTAGATTTTCGTTAAAATAGTATTGGCTAGTAATTTTAGTTTTAAGAAAAGAAATGCTAAATAATATAGAAATTACTTCACTACAAAATTAAAATAGGTCTTTTTAAAAGGTTCGTTATTTAGAGTAAAATGCCACCACTCATTTTTATATGGTCTAAATCCGTTTTCTAGCATTAATCGCCTTAATAATAATCGGTTTGAGCGTTGTGTTTTGTTAATTTTTTTGTGTTTTGGGTGTGATGAAATCCCAAAGAAATCATACGGGCTTCCCATGTTTAATTCCTCTCCAGTTTTTAAATCAACAATAGTTACATCTACTGTACTACCACGTGTATGCCCAGATTTTGAAGCAATATAACCGAGTTTAAATAAATTCTTTTTTTGTACATTAGGGTAGTATTGTTGTTTCATTACGGTGTCTTTTAATGATTTTACCCATCGTACAAAATGATTGACAGCTTGTTGAGGTCTATATGCATCAAAAATTTTTAAACTCAAGCCAAAAGGACGTAACTTATTTTGTATTCTGTGTAATGCTTTGGCAGTAGGGAGAGTTGTTATTATTACATCTTTTAGGTATCCATCAATAGGTTTTCCTATAAAATTATTATGGGTCAAATAACGTAGTTCAGATTGTATGCTTTTATCAATATTTAATAAATAAACAAATCCTTTTGGTAGTTTTTGGGCATTTATTAAGAGAGTACTCATCAGAAAAAAAAGGAAAAAAAACTTTTTCATAGTATCAAAGATAATAAAAAAAGTAAAAGTTGTTACATTGTAACAACTTTTACCAAGTAAACTAATAAAACCAAGTATTAGCAACATTAGGGTAAACTGGAGTTAGCTAACAAAATTTACCACTAATTTTTTAATGAATTTAATGTGCTGAAACACTACCTCCAGAAGAGCTTTTTTCTTGTACTTTTTTTGGATTTCCTTTGTAATCTATATCTCCACCACTGGTTGCTTTTGCATTAATTTTTTCTGAAGCGTATACATCTATATTTGCACCACTACTTGCTCTAACAGTAACTTCTTTGGCAATTAAACCATAAGATTTTGTACTGCTTCCACTACTTGCACTAGCATTATAAGTTTTTGCTGTACCTATAAGTTTTATGTCTGCACCACTACTAGAGCTAGAACTTAGGTCTGTTGCATCTATTTCTAATTTTATATTTGCACCACTACTAGCTTTTGTAGTGAGTATTGTTGTTGTTAAAATGTTTTTTGAAATAACTGCAGCACCACTTGTAGCTGTAATTCCTTCAAGAGAGGGGATGGTTATAAAAATTTTTTTTAATTTTGCTCTTCTAATATTTTTATCGGTATACACCTTTAAAACTCCATTTACTACTTCTGTAATAATAATTTCTTGTAAATTTTCATCTGCTTCTACCGTTACAGATTTCTTTTTTCCTTGTGTTATGTACACTTCTAATCCGTTACTAGCTCTAATTTTTCTAAAATTACTATTTATTTTTCTGTGTTCTGTGGTTACAATTCTATTACCTGTAACACCACCTAAATTGATGTCTGTTTTACATGATATAATAAATAATGATAAAAATACTATGCTACTAATTTTTGATATTGTTTTCATGATGATGTTTTTTGTTGGTGTAAATATCTTGTTATTAAAAGTATTTATAAAAATCTATATTACTGATTTGTTGATTTTTAGGAATGAAATGTATTTATAACAGGTGCTTATTTTTGTTAAAAATTATTTTGGTTCTTATTATCAATTCCCTCTTCTTCCGTAGTACAATCGGTACATTTAAAGCCTTTTTTTGTCATTGTAAAATGATGATTTATCATATCTCTTTCATAAATTTCATCAGTATTATTTATTTCATATAAAAAGGTTTTAGATGAATTTTCAAAGAAAATACTAGTATTTTCTGGTACATAGAGCGTAATATATACTTCTTCTTCTTTATACATATTTTTGTATTGACTTAAAAAATAGCCATCTAAAGTGAGTATTCTGTTATTAAAAAGATATTTATAATTAATCTCTGATGCATTTTTATTTGCTTTTACTCTGTTTCTACCTTTAGATTTTTTTCTAACCTCAATATAAGCTTTACCAGTTTCGCTTTTTTCTATATCTACTTTTACATAATTAGAATATACTTTTTTTTCATTATTTATGATTACTTCTGTTGCATTACTTTTTCTTCTAAAGTTGTGTTGATAATACAAATCATCATCATTTATAACTTTAATATTTATAGTGTCATTTGGAAAAAATCCAATGTCGTTTTTTTCAATTTTTGTTCCACTATAAGCAGTTTTAGAAAGATATTCTATACCGTTAAAAGCTAAGCCTAGTAAGGCGATAATCCAAATACCTAATAGCGTTAAAGTGGTCGTTTTGCTAAAGCGTTTTACACTGCTAGATATAATGCGAAGTCCTAAAACAAATAAGATTAAGAAAGGAACTCCTATTAGGATAAAAAGTAAAGTAGCTAACAACCATTTTGGTAGTATGGCATCATAAAAAAATGGTGGATAATGCACAAAATCACTTTCTAAGTTTAAAATTTCAAAGCTTCCAACTGAAAAGCCACCAATTATTAAAGAAATTAATACCGTTGCTGCCACAAACATTAATAGTACTCCGATAAATTTTCCTATTACTTTAAAAAAAGCTAGAATAATCTTACCTAGAGCGTCTAAAAAATCCTGTAAGCCAGATTTGGTTTTTTTACGCATTTTTTCATAATCTGCACTCGAAATTTTATTACCTAATTCACTAGCACCTTCTTTAAATTTTTCTGAAAAATGCACAAATTCTTCTCTAATTTTTTTTTCGATGTTGTCAATATTTACAGGCTCACCCTCCATCTGTAATTTTTCGGCAGTGCTTTGTGCTTCGGGCAATAAAATCCATAGAACAATGTAAATAATTAGCCCTAATCCAGATACTGCTCCAGTTAGCAAAAATGCTAATCGAACCCATATTGTATCTACATTTGTGTAATGAGCAAGACCTGCAGCTACACCACCCAAAAATTTATCATCTCCATCTCTAAATAATTTTTTAGTGTTGGTATTTCTTTTTTGATAGGTATAAGAATTGTCATAATTTTCTTCTGCTTCTGCATAGTCTTCTGGTTTTCCCATTATTTTGATGATTTCTTCTATATCACCCTCATTAATTACTTGTCTAGCATCTGTAATTCTTTCTGATAACAGCTCGCTAATACGTGCTTCTATATCTGCAATAATTTCATTTTTGCCTTGTGGGTCATCATTTAAAGATCTAGAAACAGCATCTAAATATCTTTTTAATTTCTGAAAGGCAGTTTCATCTATGTGAAAAAAGAATCCGCCTAAATTTATGTTAATTGTCTTATTCATTTTTAGTTGATTTTGTAAGAGTTACTTGGTTTACTGCATTTACTAATTTGTTCCAATTTTTATCTAATTCTTTTAAAAACATTTTTCCGTTTTCTGTTAAAACGTAATATTTTCTTGGGGGGCCAGAGGTAGATTCTTCCCATCTATAAGTTAATAAACCTGCATTTTTAAGGCGAGTTAATAACGGATAAATAGTACCCTCTACCACAATCATTTCAGCACCTTTTAGTGTAGAAAGAATTTCAGAAGTGTATGCATCTCCATTTTTTAAGATGGATAAAATACAGTATTCTAAAACCCCTTTTCGCATTTGTGCTTTTGTGTTTTCTATTTTCATATATTGTTATTTTATAAATTTTATGGTTAGCGGATAATGATACGCTTCACCTTCTTTAGATTTTAATGCAGCAATAATAATGAGGGCTATTTTTACTATTGATAAAATGCTAACAAATGAGATAATTCCAAAAATTCCAAAAATGTTAAAGGTATTATCTGTGCCAAAATCAATATTCCCTATCGAGTCAAAAATATTAAAGATTGAACTAAAGAAAAAAGGAAAAATGGAAGCACTTAAAATAAAGAGATATAACCCAAAACTGATGTTAAAATTTACAGCTTCTCTACCTTGTTTATCTAAAAAAACACTTCTATCTTTTAAAGTTTGCCATAATATTAAAGGAGTAATTATACTGCCAAATGGAAATAAATATCCTGCAAATGCAGATATATGTATTAAAAAAGCATTGGTGTTTTGATCGTTATTTTTCATAATTATATTTTTATATACTACTTTCTTATGCAAATATATATCTTTTAAAAGGTATTATGCAATACATAGTACTAAATTTAATAAACTTTAACATTTGATGTTAAAGATATATTATAAAAAAAAACACTATATTGTAAGGCTAAGTATAGAGTTTATAAAGGTTTGTAAAATAATGAAACCATTATAATTTGTTAATTATTTTTTAAATATTTTCTTAAAAACATGAAATTTACACCTAGAAAAATAAATATGTTCTTACTATTTAAGATGCCATCAGCATTTTTTACGGGGGTTCGTTTACAGTCTTTAAACAATAAAAAAGCAGTAGTAACCGTAAAACATAAATGGATAAATCAGAATCCGTTTAAGTCATTGTTTTGGGCTGTACAGGGTATCGCATCAGAATTAACAACAGGAGTATTAGTGATGAAAGAAATTGCTAATTCTGGTAAAAAGATATCGATGTTAGTCACAAATATGAACGGAACATTTACCAAAAAGGCTACAGGAAAAATACATTTTATATGCAGTGATGGTGATAAAATTAAAGAGGCCATTAAAAAAACCATAGAAACTAGAGAAGGTGAAACTATTACCATGATTTCTGAAGGGTTTAATACTGATGGAATATCTGTTTCTAAATTTGAATATGTTTGGAGTGTGAAGTTAAAGTAAATAAAATTCGTTATATTTAGATTTTTCGAATTATAGAATTGGTTGCATAATTGAGAAAATAAAGTTTCTATTTACTTTCTTTTGGATACTCTTACAAAATTTGTGTAAGTGTAAAAATTTGGGACTGTATTATTTATTTGATAATTATATAAATTGTATAGTTTTTATAAAATAATATATAGTGAAAACATTGAGGTGTTAATATGGTGTTAATTAATAGTTTAGATGGTTTTTAATTTTAAATCACAATACCAAAAACTTGTATCGTAATTTTTACTTTTTAATAAAGTATCTTGATAACAATTTTGTGAATTGTCTTTTAAAGTATATGATTTTAATACTTTTTCTCCTATTTCAAACACTATCGGATTTTGAAATATAGGGCCATCAAAACAAAAAGTATGAAATTCTCCATTTTCTCCACAGGCATCTATATTTTCAGGTAATTCATTTATAAAATCTTCATCTATAACTCTACCAACAAACTCTTTCCCTAATAATTTAGCATTTACACAAATAGTTATGGTTTTAAAGCCTAATGCTAAAAAATTACGAAGTAGTTCTTTTGTGTTTTTTTTCCAAAGAGGGTACACACCAGTAATGCCAACTTCTTGTAATTTTGAATCTCTATATTTTTTTAAATCCTCTAAAAAAATATCTCCAAAAATCGCATAATTTATACCAAGTGACTTTAATTTACTTGTTTTTTCTTTCATTTTTTTATTATATAAATCCATAGTAACATCTGCAGGGAAATATATTTTTTCTAAAGGAAAACCTATACTTTTTACTTGTGCTTCTAGTAATTTCTCTTGTAGCCCATGCATAGAAACTCGCTGATAATCTTTATTTATATTTGTAATTAATTTTACAATTTGATACTCTTTTTGTTGTAGTATTTTATATAAAGCAAATGCAGAATCTTTTCCTGAACTCCAATTAAAATAGGCTTTTTTCATAATTGTAAAGATGTAAAAAAATATTGATAGATTTTTTTAAAAACTATAGCTAAATTATAGTATTTAAAAATAATTATTTTTTAAATAGTAAAAACTTTTCCTGTTTCTGCCAAATTTACAGCATCAAAAATTTCTTGAGCTTCTTCCTTAAATTTTAAAAGGTTTGAATATCTGCTAGAATAATGACCAATAATTAGCTGAGAAATTTCTGCATCTTTTGCAATTTGTGCAGCTTGTTTTGCGGTAGAATGTTTAGTTTTTTTTGTTAAATCTGCTCTATCTTCTAAAAAAGTAGCTTCATGATATAGCAAGTCCACTTTTTTTATAATAGGAATAATGTCTGGTTTGTATTGGGTATCACTACAAAAAGCATAACTTTTTGGTTTAGGAGGAGAAAGAGTTAGTTTTTCATTAGAAATCACTTCTCCTGTTGATAAAATTATATCTTTTCCTGCTTTAATATTATGGTAATCACAGATATCAATTTCATCATATTGTTTAATATTTTTTATATGTAATTTACGTGGTTTCTCTTTCTCCGTAAATAAAAAACCATTGGTGTACACTCTGTGGGTTAGAGGAATTGTTTTTACAACTACTTTATCATCTTCAAAAATAGTTTCACTTTCTGATGATGATAGCTCATGAAAAATAAGCTGATATTTTGTCCAAGAGTTAGAAATTTTTAGTTGAAGTGTGGTTACTTCCTTAATTCCTTTAGGAGCATAAATATGCAATTCTTTTTCTCGATTTAAAAGCCCTAAAGTAGAAATAAAACCTATTAATCCAAAGAAATGATCACCATGTAAATGAGAAATAAAAATATGATTGATTTTAGAAAAGCTAATCTTATATTTTCGCATTTGCCGTTGTGTTCCTTCACCACAATCAATTAAAAAATGATGATTGTTAATTTCTAAATATTGCGATGTTGGGTATGCATTTACCCTTGGTGTGGCAGAATGACAACCTAAAATGGTTAGCCGTAAACTCATCTAATAACAAAACGCTTAGAAACAGTTTCTTTATTGTTTCTAATGGTATAAATGTATATACCACTGTGTAAGTTATTCCTATGAAACGGAATAGAATTTTTGCCTTTATTAACGGTAATTTGTTTGCTAAAAACAATTTTTCCTAGTACGTTTTGTATAGTTATTAAAGTTTTTTGTTGTGTACTAGACTCAAAAGAAATGGTAGTAGAGGATACGAATGGATTTGGAGCTGCTGATAAATTTTTCATCGTTTTTTGTGAAAAACTTACAGCAGAAATTAATAAAAGAGCAATAAAAAGTAATTTTTTTATCATAATTGTTTTTTATTATTATTCATTTTATTTAAAATCCTAACTTTCGTTCTATATTTTCCATTTCTAAAACATCTTCTGCTTCTACTAGTGTAGGGACGATATTAACGTTTTCAGGAAAATCCTCTATATTTATATTTGCATATACAACCACAAATGTTGTGCCATTTTTTTTATGACAATTTCCGAAACTCAAAAGTAATAAAATTTCTTTACATGTAATGTTAAGAAAATTAGAAAGTTTTATAATAAGATGTTCTTTGGCTAATTTTGAGTGATTTCTATTAAACTCTATATGAAAATCTTTAAACGTTTTTTCTGTAGAAGAAATAAATGTATACTGTTTTTTTTTTTCAATATTCATGTTTAATGTTTTATCTGTTGTGCCAATAAATAGATAACTGCCATTCTTATTGCAACTCCATTTTCTACTTGATTTAAAATGATAGAGTCATGTGAGTCTGCTACTTTACTGGTAATTT
>CAZZPG010000043.1:0-13735 GCA_964655975.1 uncultured Flavobacteriaceae bacterium | reverse complement strand
GTTTTTCTTTAAAAACGTTTAACTCTAATGTTAATTTATTATTGAGAAAACTTGCATCAATTCCAATATTTATTTGTTCAGAAGTTTCCCATGTTATATTTGGGTTTGCTACAACACCTGTTTGCGACACTACTGTATGATCTGTTAAATTTCCTGTTCCAAATGGAAATGAACCATCAATACCAAATCGATTTAAGAATTGAAATGCAGCTACTCTATCATTACCTACTCTACCCCAAGTTCCTCTTAATTTTAAATTATTAATAAATGGATTATCCTTTAAAAAATTCTCTTCAGATAGTCTCCATCCTAGTGATACTGATGGAAAAAAACCAAATCTATTGCCCTTTGGAAAATTAAAACTACCATCATATCTAAATTGAAATTGTACAAAATATTTTTTATCAAAATTATACCCTAATCTACCAAAATAGTTTTGTCGAGCTTCCTCTTTTGCACTAGCTCCATTTTTTTGTGTATCAATACTTCCTGCCGAAAGTTGGTCAATATCATTAGATAAAAAACCTCTTCTAGAAGTTTCTGTAAAGTTAAACTTTAAAAGACTTTGTTCGTACGCCAAAAATGTATTTACACGATGTTTTCCATATCTTTTATTAAAAGCAACTCTAAAATTAGAAATAACTTCTTGAGATCTTCCATAGGCTTCTTCTACTTTGGTTTCTATTCTAATGATATCTTCTGTTAAATCACCATTATTTTCTAAAATATATTGTGAAAAAGGTCTTTCAAATGTTTTACCAAAGTCTTTAATAAGTTTTATGTTTACCCAACCACCAACGCTCAACCCTTCTATATGGGGGATTTGATATTCTAAAGCTAATTTACCATTAAAATGTGTATTTTCATTTCTCCTGTAACCCGATTCATTTTGAACAAGAGCGAATGGGTTTGCACCTGCTCTAGTTGATTTTGATTTAATTGGTTTGCCATCAATTAGAGGAGTATCTGTTGGAAGTCCTTTAGCTGTATTTGACAATATCTTAAAAGATTTAGGAGCAAAATATTGGTTTTTATCAAACCTCCCTGATATATCTAAAGATACTTTTAAGTTTTCAGTCGGGTTTATATCAACATTTGATCTAAAATTATATTGATTTACATCGGTTCTTTTATCGGTATTAATAATACCCTCACGATGTGTTACTCCAAATGAGGTAAAATAACTAACCCTTTCTGAGCCTCCTCTTAAAGAAAGACTATGCCTTGTTTGAAATGAGGTATTATCATAAACTTCTCTAAACCAATCTGTACTTTTAAAACCTGGTGCTCTAAATTTATCAATCTCAGCATCAGTAAATAATACTGGTACCTGATTAGTAGGATCTCTATCTGTAATAGCTTTTGCCTGCAATGCGTATTCTAAAGCAGATGCACGTTCTGCAAAACGTGTTGGTGATGAAAAACTAGAATTAATTGTGTAATTTAAAACAGGTTTACCAGTTTTACCTCTTTTGGTTGTAACTAATATCACACCATTTGCAGCTCTAGCACCATATATAGCAGCTGAAGCATCTTTTAGTACTGATACACTCTCTATATCTTGTGAATCTAAACCACTTAAACCATCTGCTCCTATGACTCCATCTATTACTATTAAAACTTGATTGGGATTAATATCATCATCAGTATTTGAATCAAAAGTTCCCCTACCTCTTATAAGTATATTAATATTTTCACGTCCAGGCTCTGCTGTTGTCTGGTTAATTACTAAACCTGGTAAACGCCCCGCTAAAGAGGTTGTGAAATTTGCACTTGGGCTTCGTTTAACTAAATCTCCACTTACTTGAGCAATAGCCCCAGTAACTTCTGTTTTCTTTTTAGTGCCATAACCTACCACTATAATATCATCTAAAAGGGTTGAGTCTTCTTCTAAAGAAATATTTATTACACTTTGGTTTCCTACCAATATTTCTTGTGTCTTGTATCCTATAGAGGAGAATACTAAAATGGCATTTTTAGATACATTAGAAATAGCATAGTTGCCATCAAAATTAGTAGTTGTACCATTTGTAGAGCCTTTAATAAGAACAGCAACACCTAGTAATGGTTCTGCTGTTGCTGTTGCTGTTGTTATTTTACCTGTAACTTGTTTTTGAGCAAAAATAACAGTTACAAAAAATAACAGAACAAATAACAAATTGAATTTTAAATTTTTTTTCATATAAATTAGTTAAAAATAGTTATTATGGAGACAAATGTATTATTCATAATATATTTATAAGTATACTTTTTAATCAGAAAAGTTTAATTATCATTCTTTTTATTGTATCCTTAAGAAAATTAATTATCTTTTAATTTCTTTTAGGCTATTATTCTATATATTCACTTTCAGAAAAATTAATATAATGGATATGTATAAAAAAATAACATTATTGTACTTGTTTTTAAGTGTTATTTTATTGATTCCTAATTATTCCGTTTCTCAAAATAAAAAATTATCATTTGAAGAGTTTGTTATTAAAGATGGTCTAGCATCTGTTAATTGTATTCTAAAAGATAAAGAAGGGTTTATGTGGTTTGGGGGAACACATGGGCTTTACCGATATGATGGGTATAAGTTTAAATCATTTATTTCGAATAATGAAAATAAGTTTTCTTTAAGTAATAATAATATTATTAGTTTATATGAAGACAGTCAGGGTTTTATTTGGGTTGGTACTATGCAGGGTGGTATTAACAAATACAACCCTTATACTGAGTTATTTACAAATCATAAAAACAGTAAAAATCTAATATTTACTAAAAATCATATTACAACTATTACTGAAGATGATGATGGGGTATTATGGGTTGGTACTTTTGGTGATGGTATTTATACATTTGATAAAAAGAATAAGAATTCAACAAAATTCTTAGCCGATAAATTTACTGAAAACAGTATTAGTAATAATGATGTTTTTTCAATTTTAGCAGATAAAAATATTATTTGGATTACTTCAAATTCTGGAAAACTTGATTACTATGATAAAAAACTTAAAAAAATTTTCCACTATAAATACAGTAACAAAAATTTTAAAAGTACAAGATCTGGGCAACGAATGTGTCTAGACCATAAGGGGAATATATGGATTGGAACAGAAGAAAAAGGTCTTTATAAATTTGAAATTAATTCAAAAACTTTTGAACATTTTCAGCACATTAATGGGAAAAACTCTATTAGCTCAAATACAATTACTGATATTAAAGAAGGTGAAAATGGGGGTGTTTGGATGACCACAGGAAATGGGTTAAATTTATTTAATACCAATACAAATCAAATATCAATTTATAAAAATGATGTTTATAACAAGCATAGTATTGTTAATAATATTTCTTATTGTTTGTTTATTGATGTAGATTATAGTATCTGGTTAGGAATGGGTGATGGTACGGTAAACAGAACTATAAATTCTCCTTTTGAAATATACCAGACCTCCTTTTCTAAGGAATCGAGTAGTTTAAGTTTTAATGTAGTAGTTTCATTATTTATGACAGATGACAGGTTGTGGATAGGAACTGGTGGTGGTGGATTAGATAGATTAGATTTGAAAACAAAAAAGTTTTATAATTATAAAAATAACCCGAATGATAAAAGCTCTATTCCGTCAAATATTGTAATGACAGTAATTGAGGATAATGAGCATAATGTATGGACTGGGAATTTCAGAAATAGTTTAATAGGGTATAAAAAAAAGAACTCTACCAAGTTTTTTGAGTTAAATCCGATTCTACATAGCGTAACTGATATTACCCATAATATGGTTTTTGATTTGACTGAAGATGATAATAACAATATATGGGTTGCAACTTATAATGAGGGTTTATTTAAATATAACAAAATAACCAAAAAATTTATTCAATATAAGTACAGTTTATCTAAAAACAGCTTACTATCTGATAAAATTTTACGCCTTTTATATGATGGTTCTGGTAGATTGTGGATAGGAACTTTAGACAAAGGTGTTCAAATTTATGACTCAACTAAAAATAATTTTTTATCATTATCAGAATTAGGGATTAGTAAAACACTTCAAATTTCAAATCCTATTAAGGATATTTTTGAAGATTCATTAGGTATTATTTGGATAGCAACGGAAGGTGAAGGTATATACCAAATTGACCTCAAAAAAAATAGTTTTAAAAGGATAACAATTAAAAATGGTTTACCAAGCAATTCTATTTATGGTATTATTGAAGATAATAACAATAATTTTTGGTTTGCTACCAATAGAGGAATTGCTAATTATACTAATACAACCAAAAATATTATAAATTATAATACAAATAATGGGTTGCCAACGAATGATTTTGAATCTGGATCAATTGCCAAATCAAAAGATGGTAAACTGTTTTTTGGAAGCAAAAAGGGGCTGATTGCATTTTATCCTAATCAATTAAAAACAAAATCAATTCCTATAAATATAAAACTCACCAATTTTAAAATATTCAATAAAAATGTAAATGTAAATGAAAGAATAGAATCTTTTATTCCGTTAGATTCATCTATCGTTTTTACCAAGAGAATAAAACTACCCTATTTTCTTGATAATTTTACATTCGAATTTGCTGCACCTGGTTATCCAAGTCCTTACAATATTAAATATGAATATAAATTAAAAGGTTTAGATAATCGATGGATTACAACATCGTCTGAACGGCATTTTGCAAATTTCTCTAATGTTCCTCCTGGTTCTTATACTTTTAGAGTAAAAGCTATTGAAGAGAACAGTAACGAACAGACTAATTTTAGTGAAAAATATATTCATATACTTATTTCACCTGTTTGGTGGCAAACTAATGTAGCAAAAATTATTTATTTTTTATTATTCAGTTCCTTCATTTATTTTATTTATTCTAGTGTTAGAAACAAAGTGAAATTAAAAAATGAATTGCTTCTAGAAAAATACAAATATGATAAAGATGAGGAGTTACATCAATCAAAAATTAACTTTTTTACTACTATTTCTCACGAACTAAGAACATCTTTAACACTAATTTTAGTGCCACTTTCTGAGCTTGTAAAAAGAAATGATCTTAATAATAAAGCTAGTAATCTTATAATGATTATGAATAGAAATGGTCAGCGTCTTTTGAGTTTGGTAAATCAAATACTTGATTTTAGAAAAATGGAATCAAATGTTTCCCAATTAAAAGTTGCTCACATAGATATTAAAAGTTTCTTTACAGAATTATGTATTCCTTTTTATCAATATGCCAAAGAAAAAAATATTTTATTTAACCTTACCGTATCTAATAGTTGTAAAAAGGGTTGGATTGATTCAAATAAATTAGAAATAATTTTATACAATATTATTTCAAATGCATTTAAGTTTACTGATAATAAAATTGATGTTAATATTGATCTTGATGAGAAGGATGAAAAATTGCTTATCAAAATTAAAGATAATGGTAACGGTATAGATGAAGAAGATATAGATAAAATTTTTGATGATTTTTATCAAACAAAATCTAACCTAAAAAACAAAATAACGGGTACTGGTATTGGGTTGGCAATAACTAAAAATTTAGTACACCTACATTATGGTACTTTATATGTAAAAAGCAACTTAAAGGAATACACTATTTTTAATGTACTCATTCCAATTACAAAAGCTTTTTATGATAACAAAGATATTGTTGAATCAATTGATTATTCTAAAATAATTCAAGAAAAATCTGTTTTTAATTTAAGCCCAGAATATTTAAGTGAGGAATCTCAACAAATTATTTTTAAACAGAAACCGATACTTTTAATTGTTGAAGATAATTTTGAAATTAGAAATCTAATCAAAAATCATTTCTCAACATGTTATAAAATTCATACAGCTTCTAATGGTATTGATGCGTGTGAAAAAGCTTTTTCAACCATACCAAACATTATAATATCAGATATCATGATGCCTAAAATGAATGGTTTAGAATTATGTAAAAAATTAAAAACTGATAATAGAACCTCACATATACCTATAGTTCTTTTAACAGCAAGAGGGTCTCATACTTTTAAAATGGAAGGATTAAAACATGGTGCAGACGACTATGTTACAAAACCTTTTAGTATTGATATACTAGATATTAGAGTTCAAAACCTAATTAAATCAAGACATCTTTTAAGAGAAAAATTTAAAAAAGAAATTATTTTAAAACCTAAAGATATTGCTATTAATAATGTAGATGAAGTTTTTTTAGAAAAAATCATGCAAATTATCGAAGATAATATGTCTGACTCCAAATTCTCTGTAACAACTCTTGCTACTGAAATTGGGATGAGCCATTCTGTTTTATATAGAAAAATAATGGCTCTTACTAATCAAAACGTTAATGAATTTATTAAATCAATGAAATTAATGAGGGCTGCACAATTAATAAAAAATAGTAATAACTCTATCTCTGAAATAAGTGATATGACAGGGTTCTCTAACCCTAAATACTTTAGTACATGTTTTAAAAAGAAGTATGGCGAAACCCCTAGTAAATATAATAAAGAAAGTATAAATATATAATTTTGTTAAAAGAAGTTTAAACCAAAAAACTCCTTGAAATGATAAAAAAATCATAAAAAAGCAAAAGAATTTATAAATCTCTTGTTTATTTAACTTTTATATTTATATTCGACACCGATTAAATAGCATAATAAGAAATGGATATTATTGAAAAAGCCTTAGAGTTTGAAAACAAAAAACTCACCTTCATTACAACAAGTGATAGAATTTTAGCTTCAAGAGAAGTAAAAAATTTAATCTTAAAAGTAAATGAAATATATAAAGAAAATAAAGACCCAAAGTTAATGGATTTAATGAAACGTTTAACTGTTATTAAACAAAAAATAGAAAAACGATTAAAAGGAAGACCAAAATCTTCATAAAAAAAGAATAAAGAATTATTTTAAAAACCTAAGAATACTCTTAGGTTTTTTTTTGCACAATAATAAGAGTAATTCTATATTTGCCCTACAATTTTCGGGATGTAGCTTAGTTCGGTTAAAGTGCTGGTCTGGGGGACCAGAGATCGGAGGTTCGAATCCTCTCATCCCGACTATTTTTTAACTAAAAAACTTTCTTTTTTAAACAACTACAAAAATCCTTTTTATTTTTCTAAATTTGTTTTAATTATAAAACAATTAAAAAAACACTAAAATGCTAATAATTGGGATTGCAGGAGGTACTGGAAGCGGTAAAACTACTGTTGTAAACCAAATAATACACCAACTACCAAAAAATGAAGTTTGTGTAATATCACAAGACTCATATTACAACGCAACAGACAATCTTACATACAAAGAAAGAACTAAAATTAACTTTGATCACCCTAACTCTATAGATTTTCCCTTACTAGTAAAACAATTAAAACAATTAAAGAAAGGAAAAATAATTAACCAACCCGTATATTCTTTCATAACCCATAATAGAACAAAAGATACCGTAAAAACACCCCCAAGAAAAGTAATTATAGTTGAAGGAATTTTAATATTTAATAGCGAAGAATTACGAAATCTTTTTGATATTAAAATATTTGTACACGCAGATGCAGACGAAAGGCTTATTAGAAGAGCAAGAAGAGATGTTTCCGAAAGAGGAAGAGATATAAACGAAGTATTAAGCAGATACCAAGACACCTTAAAACCAATGCATACACAATTTATAGAACCTACAAAAAATTTTGCAGATATTATTATTCCTAATAATAGACATAATACCGTTGCTATAGATATTATTAGAACCGTAATTAGCGAACGCTTATAATTAAAATGAAATTTTCTAGACCCAAAAACACTACTTTTTTTAAAATCATATTCAATAAATATATTATTATTTTTATTGTTTTTCTTATTTGGATGCTGTTTTTTGATGAAAACTCATATTTAACTCATAGAAAATTTAACAAAGAAATACAAGAATTAAAGAACACAACTAATTTTTACAAAAAAAAGATAAAAAAAGATAAAAAGAAAATACAACAACTACAAAACCCTTTAGAATTAGAGAGGTTTGCAAGAGAGCAATATTTAATGAAAAAAGAAAATGAAGATATTTACATTATAGAATTTGACACCATAAAAAAATAATGAATCACTTTTTGTTTGATGAATTTGATAAAATTACACCCACAGCTTGGAAACAAAAAATTCAAGTAGACCTAAAAGGTGCAGACTATAATGAATCTTTATTATGGAAAACAGACGATGGCATAACAGTAAAACCGTTTTATACCAAAGAAGACAGAAAAAACCATTGTGTTAAATTGCCTAAAAAAGGATTTAATATTTGCCAATCAATTTTTATTGATGATGAAAAAATTGCTAATTTCTTAGCAATTGATTCTATAAAAAGAGGTGCAAATGCTATTTTTTTTACTACAAAAAAAAAATTTGATTACAAAATAGTATTAAAAGGAATTAATGTTTCTTCAATAATTCTCTATTTTAAATTTCAGTTTTTATCTGCAGATTTTGTTATTGAATTATCAAATACCATCAACTCAAAAAACTGCTACTTTAATATTGATATTATTGGAAATTTAGCAGAAACAGGTAATTGGTTTATCAACTTAAAAGAAGACTACCATCAATTAGAAAAAATTACAAAAAACACACTCAATCCTATTGAGGTTGATGCCTCTTTATATCAAAATGCAGGTGCTAATAACATACAACAGCTAGCTTATGCACTGGCTCATGCAAATGAATATTTATATTATTTTGGAAAAGAAATTGCCTCTAAAATCCATTTTACTTTTTCCGTAGGAAGTAATTACTTTTTTGAAATTGCCAAATTAAGAACTTTTAGAATCTTATGGCATACACTTTTAGCAGAATATAATGTAAAAAAAACAGAAACTCATTTATTTGTACAACCAAGTTTACGTAACAAAACTATATATGATTATAACGTAAATATGCTTCGTACAACCTCAGAATGTATGAGTGCCATTTTAGGAGGAGCAAATACCATTGCAAATATTTCTTATGATGCAGTTTATCATAAATCAAATGAATTTGGTGAACGTATTGCAAGAAATCAATTACTTGTATTACAACAAGAAAGCTATCTAAAAGAAGCACAATATGTTGCAGAAGGCTCTTATTATATTGATAGTATTACCCACCAACTAGCTGAAAAATCTTTAAATATTTTTAAACATATAGAAAAAGGAGGAGGTTTTTTAAAACAATTAAAAGAAGGAGTTATTCAAAGAAAAATAGTACAATCTGCTAAAAATGAAAGCGATAAATTTGAAAACAAAACTATTACTTTACTGGGAGTTAATAAGTTAGAAGATTTTAATAATAAAATGAAAAATGATATAGAAATCTATTGTTTTTCAAAAAAGAAGACAAATAAAACACTTATTTTTCCTATTATTAAAAAAAGATTAGCAGAATCAATAGAAAAAAAACGACTAGAAAAAGAATATGAATAGAAAGGATTTTCAAGATTTAAAACTCAAACCACATAAACTTCAAGTCAAAAATAATAACTTTAAACATGAAGACTTTGTGGCAGGTATTGCTCCGTACTTAAGAGGCCCTTACTCTACAATGTATGTAAGAAGACCTTGGACTATTAGACAATATGCAGGGTTTTCTACTGCCGAAGAAAGTAATGCGTTTTATAGAAGAAATTTAGCTGCAGGTCAAAAAGGGCTATCAGTAGCTTTCGATTTAGCTACACACAGAGGCTATGACTCAGACCACAAACGTGTACAAGGTGATGTTGGTAAAGCAGGAGTTGCCATTGATTCCGTTGAAGATATGAAACTTTTATTTGACCAAATTCCGTTAGATAAAATGTCCGTTTCTATGACAATGAACGGTGCTGTTTTACCCATTTTAGCTTTTTATATTGTTGCCGCACAAGAACAAGGGGTTAATCAAAAATTACTTTCAGGAACAATCCAAAATGATATTTTAAAGGAATTTATGGTACGTAATACCTATATTTATCCACCAAATCCTTCCATGAGAATTATTGCAGACATTTTTAAATATACCAGTGAGTTTATGCCAAAATTTAATTCTATTTCAATCTCTGGATATCATATGCAAGAAGCTGGTGCAACTGCAGAAATTGAATTAGCATACACCTTAGCAGATGGATTGGAATACATCAAAAAAGGATTAGAAGCAGGAATGGATATTGATACTTTTGCTCCTAGACTTTCCTTTTTTTGGGCAATAGGAATGAATCATTTTAATGAAATCGCAAAATTAAGAGCAGGTAGAATGTTATGGGCAAAATTGGTAAAACAATTCAATCCAAAGAACCTAAAATCATTAGCTTTAAGAACTCATTGCCAAACCAGTGGATGGAGCTTAACAGAACAAGACCCCTTTAATAATGTTGCCAGAACTACTATAGAAGCTATGGCTGCTGCTTTTGGTGGCACACAAAGTTTACATACAAATGCTTTAGACGAAGCCATTGCATTACCCACAGATTTTTCTGCAAGAATTGCACGTAATACCCAAATATATTTACAAGAAGAAACCAATATTACAAAAACTGTAGACCCTTGGGCAGGAAGTTATTATGTAGAAAAATTAACTAAAGACATAGCCAACAATGCTTGGAAATTAATGCAAGAAGTAGAAGAATTAGGAGGGATGACAAAGGCCATTGAAAAAGGAATTCCAAAAATGAGAATAGAAGAAGCGGCTGCCATAAAACAAGCAAAAATTGATAGCTCACAAGATGTAATTGTGGGCGTTAATAAATACCAACTGAAAAAAGAAGACCCCTTACATATTTTAGAAGTAGATAACCAAGCAGTTCGATTATCACAAATTGAAAGATTAAATACCGTAAAATCAACTAGAAACTCTACTACTGTAAAAGAAGCTTTAGATAATTTAATAAATTCAGCCAAATCAGGTAAAGGAAATTTATTAAATTTGGCAATAAAAGCAGCAAAAGAACGAGCTACTTTAGGTGAAATTTCTGATGCTCTTGAAGTTGTTTTTGGAAGACATAAAGCAGTTCATAAAACCATATCTGGCGTGTATAGTAAAGAAATAAAAGATGATAAATTATTTAAAAAAGCAGCTGAATTAACCAATAAATTTGCAGAACTAGAAGGAAGAAGACCTAGAATAATGATTGCAAAACTAGGTCAAGACGGACATGATAGAGGCGCAAAAGTAGTTGCCACTGGGTATGCTGATTTAGGTTTTGATGTAGATATTGGACCTCTCTTTCAAACACCACAAGAAGCCACCAAACAAGCCGTAGAAAATGATGTACATATCTTAGGAATATCATCTTTAGCTGCTGGTCATAAAACACTTGTTCCTCAAGTAATTGAAGAACTTAAAAAATACGATCGTGAAGATATTATGGTAATTGTAGGCGGAGTAATTCCTGCACAAGATTATCAGTTTTTATTTGATGCAGGGGCAGTAGGTGTTTTTGGTCCTGGTACAAAAATTGCCCAAGCCGCCATAGATATGCTTACTATTTTAATTGATAGTGTAGCAGAATAAATTATTCTCCTGCAATAGCTTTGGCAACAATATAACCACCAGTCCACGCATTTTGAAAATTAAATCCACCTGTTACAGCATCAATGTTTAAAATTTCACCTGCAAAAAAGAGATTTTTATGAATTTTACTTTCAAATCTTCTAAAATTTATTTCTTTTAAATCGACTCCACCCGCAGTTACAAACTCTTCTTTAAAGGTGCTTTTTCCGTTGGCATTAAAAATACCTTTGGTAAGTTGATTGGCTAAATTTTGTAGTAGATGATTGCTTACATCTGCCCAATTTTGATTCTCTTTAATTTCGGATGCTAACACCAAACGTTCCCATAATCGTTTTGGAATATCAGTAAAAGGCGATTTTAAAATTACTGTTTTTCTGGGTTCTTTCTTTTTTAAATTCAGTAAAACATTTAGCACTTTATCCGTAGGTCTCGATAACCAATTTACTTCAACATTGTATTGATAGTTTTTATCAGCTAAAAAACGTGCCCCAAAAGCGGAAAGTTTTAATATAGATGGGCCACTCAATCCCCAATGAGTAATTAATAAAGCTCCGTATGATTCTAAATTTGTTCCGACTAATTTTACGGTGGAATTTGGTACAGAAATTCCTAATAAGTCTACAATCCGTTTGTCTTTGATGTTAAAGGTAAATAAAGAAGGAACAGGAGGAATAATAGTATGCCCTAACTTCTTAGCAATGTCCCAAATTTTAGTACTACTGCCAGTGGCAACCACTAAATAATCGGCTATAAACTGATGTTTTTTTGTATGAATAATCCACTGTTTTTTTTGTTGATAAATATCAGTTACTCCATATTTTGTAAACAAGTTAATACCTAATTTATCAACAGCTTTGGTAAAGCAATCTACAATAGCTTGTGAGGTGTTGGCTTCTGGAAAAACCCGATTATCTGCTTCTATTTTTAGAGGTACTCCATGGTTTTCAAACCATTCAAAAGTATCTCCTGTCATAAATTGATGAAAAGGGCCTAAGAGTTCTTTTTCTCCTCTAGGATAGAATTTTACTAATTCTTTCGGCTCAAAACAAGCATGTGTAACGTTACATCTACCTCCACCAGAAATTTTTACTTTTTGTAAAACATCATTCCCTTTTTCTAGAATGGTAATCTCTAAATTAAGATTCATTTCTTTGGTATTAATTGCGGTAAAAAATCCAGCTGCACCGCCACCAATAATGATAAGTTTTTTCATTTATGTTATTTTAGACCTTATAGATTTTAAAAATCTATAAGGTCTTTTTTTAAATTTATACTAAAGCCATTTCTTGATAAGATAGTACGGTTTTGTATCCTTTCTTATTAAAATAATTGGGTGTATCTTTATTTCCTGTGGCTAAGATAAAATCTCCACCCCAAGCACCAAGGCTTTTTATTTCTCCAAAATAATCAGAAAATAATTGTTTTTTTACAGGCATTAATTGTAGCAAAGAGCTGATGATTTTTTCGTGTTCAATAAGTATTTTTTCAAGGTTTTTTATTGATTTTGAACCAACAAACTCATCAGTAAGTAAAGAAATTTCATAAATATCTTTCTTATTTTGTTGTTGCTTTTTGTACTGTGCAATACCCTCTCTACTATTTTGTTTTTTATTGAGGTATATAAAGTATAATTCATCAACAAAACTTGGATTAAAATCAACTTGTATTACTTTTGGTTTTTGATTTTCTAATTGATATAAAATAGGACAATTATTTTTGGCACAAGCAATATCATATCCACTACCAGAAAAAGCATTCCATAATAATTGATAAGCATCTACCTCTGCCCAAGAAGCGATATTGTTAATAAGAGTTGAGGAACTTCCTAAGCCCCATTTTCTTGGAAAATCGAGAGTAGTTTTCACTATAAATCCGTTGTTTTTTTGTAAAAAATTAGGATTTATTTTTTTTGCTTCTTGTAAAATATTATAAAGTATTTCTGCAATAAATTCGGCACTTCCTTTTTTATCAGAATTAAATGTACAAGAAACTAAACGTAATTTTGGTAGTTTAAAAATAGCTTTAAACCAACATTTTCCTGTATGTGTAAAACTACTCCAAATGAGTTGATATTCTTTTATAGGTGTAATTATCAAATCTTGCCCAAATTTGGTAGGTATTGCCAATGATTTTGCTCCATCAAGAATTTTCTCAATGAGGTTTTCCCTGTCGGGTCCAGGTAGATTTTGAATCCACCAATCGTAGTTGGCATCAGGGCTTTTGATGTTTACATCGTATTGTATTTTTTTTGTAATAAGT
>CAZZPG010000042.1:0-13785 GCA_964655975.1 uncultured Flavobacteriaceae bacterium | reverse complement strand
CAATTTACTAAGCTTATAAAATCACCTGATGGTAAAAGATATATGCCATTACATCTAGGGATATTGTAGCTATACCAGTGGTACTTTCGTTATTACCTACATCTATTCTAAATTTTCCTGTCATATATCTTTTACCATCAGGTGATTTTATAAGCTTAGTAAATTGTGCTTTATTGCCATCTACCATGATACTTAGATGCCCATCTAATATCTCTTTTTTTATGATGCTATCTATCTCTTTTGAATATTGTTTAGTTTGACGTGTAGTATTTGCATATAATGATACAAATGAAACCATCAACAAAGCACTCATTAAAATTATTATTTTTTTCATTTTATTCTCCTATTTTTATTATTTTACCTATAGTTTCTAACTATTCTAACTTGCTCGATTATCTCCAATAGCTACAACGACTTCTAAAAGGAAAGAGGCTTAAAGAATACGTATTTTCATAGTATCTTTAGCTTTTTTGTTGATTAGTCTTTTGTAGTTTAAGTACGCCCGTTTCTTGACAACAAAGTTAAAGTAAATATATAAATAAAATTAGAAAACTTACTTTTTTATTTGAAGATATTAAGATGATAATTCAATGAGGTTTTGAATTTTCTCTATCTTCTTTTGCTTAAAAAGAAAAAAGATTACAACATTTTGCCACGATATTACACCGCAAAATAGTTTTCTAATTCTTTTAAAGTTTCTGCCGATGTTTGTATGTCTTTTACCACATTACCTTTATTTAACACTACAATACGCTCACAAACTTCGGTTACGTGACTTAAATCATGGCTCGATACCAAAACTGTAACTTCTCTGTTTTCAGTTAAGTTTTTTAATATTTTTTTTAGTCTAATTTGTGTGGTAGGATCTAAATTAGCAAAGGGTTCGTCTAAAATAATTACTTGTGGATTCCCCATTAATGCCGCTACAATACCTGCTTTTTTTTGATTCCCTTTGCTTAAATCTCGTAAATATTTCTTTTTCCCAAGAATTTCATCGTTAAAAATTTCTGTAAATTGTTGTAAATAATTAGTTACATCTGCTTTATTTAAACCTCTTAACTCACCAATAAAATAAAAGTATTCTTCGGGGGTTAGATAGCCAATTAAAAAGCTTTCATCAATAAATGCTGCAGTAAGGGGTTTCCACTCTTCACTTTTATTTACTTGTATATTATTTATTTTTATGTTTCCAGTAGTAGGTGAAATTAAGTCTAAAATTAAATTAAAAAAAGTGGTTTTTCCTGCTCCGTTATTTCCTACCAATCCAAAACTTTGCCCTTTTTTTATGTGTAAATTAGAAATATTTAAAACTTCTGATGTACCATATTTTTTTGTTAATTGAGTTGTAAGTATCATAATTTATTTAGGGATATTTAAATGCTTTCTTTATAAGCCAAAATAGTTTTATATTTATATTTAATGTATAATGAAGCAATTTTATTTAAAAAGTAATTTTTAAATAGTAAACCAAAGCTACTAAAAATAATGATAGTTAATATACCTGCATTAAAACCCCAAATTGCATTTGGAATAGCAAACATAGCAATGGGTAGTAAGATTTTAGGAAGTGCTATTAATATATTAGTGAAACTAAACCCTTGTGTATTTCCAAAGGCTTTGGCTTTTTCATTTAATTTTATGGGTTGTCTATTTAAAATACCTCCAAGTAATACCAAATAAGAGTTAATTCCTAAGTTAAAAAAAGCTCCTGCTATAAGTAGCGAATACACTTTCCATCCAAAATAAATATATGGGGTTGCTAATATAAATGAAAAAATAACTGCTACTCCCATTAAATACCATTTAGAGGTTAAATATGTTTTGTATTTTATGTTTTGACTCATTAGGAGTGAATAATATTCACTATCCCAAGAAGGTACAAATTGCCCAAACATCATGGCAAATCCTCCAGTAACAAACATCATGGCAAAGGCTAATATTGATGGGTTTTTTATGCCGTTTTTCATTGATAGAAAATACAGTGCATAAAATAAAAATATGGCTGCAGATAAAACGGTTTGTTTGGGTCTTTTATTTCGCCATATTAATTTGATGTCATTTTTTAAAAAAGGAGCTACTTTTCCAAAGCGATTTAACCAAGATAAATCAGTAGTTTTTATTTCTTTTCTTTCTGAATTGATTTGGTCTAAATTTAAGTTTTTTAATAAAAATAAAAATGATTTCTTGTATGAAATAAAAGCAAGTATAATTGGGACTATTGCTAAATAAGAATGTGTGCTTAGATAATTAAATAGTTTTCCAAAATAGTTAGACACCTTAAAAAGATTGAAATAATCTAACCCTATAAAGAGAAGTAAAAAAGTTAAGGTTGTGTAAAAAAAAGTATTGCTCTTATTAAGTAAAAACACCAAAAAATGAAGGCTAATAGAAATAGTATACATAGCAAAAAACCATGGTATTATTTGTAATGCAGGGTATCCTTTTATCAATAAAACAATACTGAATGGTGCTAAAATAAATAATGGCACAAAATTAAATACTGTTAGCATAGATTTTGCCAAACCATATTTTACAACTAATTTCTTTTTAATGGGTAAAATTAAAAGAGGTTTAACTTGCATTACAGGCATTTTTTGTATGCCATAACGCATTAATAATTCAGCTAAAAAGTAGAAAATAATATAATTATTTACCAAAATAAAAGGGTCTTTGGTTGGAAAAAACTTTTTTAATAAATAGTAAAGACCTGTACCAATACCTATTGCATAAATAAACAGCATTAGAATGGTAAATCCCATAAATATTTTTAGAGCTAAATTTTTGGTAAAAGCGGCAGAACGGGTAAATTGTTTCCATTCTAAGCTAATAAATTTTTGTTTCATTTTAATTTATGTGTTTCATTTTAATCCCTCTTTTTAAATAGTATTCTGCTTTCACAGTAGTAAAACTGTACAATATAGTTGACTAATTTACAAAAATATTACAAACTATTTGTTAATTTATATTCAGGATATGTTTCTTCTAATAATTTTTCTGATTTTTTAGGAATTACTTCCATAGATAGATATATAGAAATAAACATAATTGTTAAAAAAAATGCTAAAAAAACAATACTAAAAATAGTTGGGTCTTTTGATTTATTTAAGTGAGATAGGTTTATCATATTAAAAAAATTTATAGGTAACATAATTCCAACACTACTAGCAGTATTAAAAATTATTGACTCTAACATCCATTGTTTTTTTGTGTTTTTAAAACGTTTTTTCTGAATTTTTCGTAGTCGCATTCCTTTCCAAAAAGTATATACACCAAATAATAATAGAACCCATAAGATAGTATAAGGTTGTTTGATTTTAAACAATATATATAAACTTGAAAAAATTAAAATTGTTAATATTATTTTAGGCAAACGAAACCACTCTTTTACAAACCCCCATAAAATTTTATTGTACTTTTTACCCATTGCTTGCTGTCTTTTTGAAACTATGGTTGAAAACCCAAAAACACCAAATTTTTTAAAAGAAATATCCCTGGCTTCTTCAAAAGTAAGCCCTGGTTTTTCTTGCCAAAGAGCTTCAGTGTCATTGGCTAAATGATCTACCAACTCGGTTTGTACATCGTAAAACTTTACGTAATGTTGGCGTGTAAATTTGTATAAATCTTGTATGTGTTGGTTAGTGATTTTCATAACTTTTGGAGTTCGTTATACATTTTTTTTACTTCGTTTTCTACAGTTTGATAAACCTTTAAACCACTATAAACAAAAACAATGTGTAACGATATAAATAATGATAAAATAATTTCTTTTGTTACAGTTGATATATCAAAAAAGCCATCCTTTTTAATAAACATCGAAAGAATATTAAATAATAAAAAAGTCAGAGTCATATTACTTGAAGCCATATTAAAATGTAAAGACTTTTTTCTTTTCACTTGAGTTTTATACTCTTTAATAATACTATTTTTTTTACTCATCATAAATTTTACAAACGGAATATGAAACCCTCTTCCATCAAAAAAAGCAGGAATATTTGTAAAATTTTGCTCAATTTCTGTGGCAATATGGTCTATCATTTCTAAACGAATGTCTATATATTCTATTTCCATCGCTTCTAAGAAATTGTTTATTTTTTGTATGTGGGTTTTAGAAAGTTGCATTATTAAACTATAAGGTTAGGATATTGTTTTTCAATATCTTTTTTATTTTGAAAATACACATATTCTCCAGACCAGTAAATGAATAAAAATAACACAAAAAAACCTAAAACAATAGTGTTGTGTATTTGGTTTTGAAAAGACTCTGAAGAACGATAAGTTCCTGTTTGTATCATACCAATATAAAATAGTGCATAGGTTAATCCTAAAAAGTTTTTTGTTCTATCTAAAAGTAAATATTTCTTTTCAGAATGGTTTCCTTTTACTCTAATCAATAGCTGTATAATAAGGAGGAAAGAAAATCCATATATATAATTAAAAAACGTTTCTTTATTGTCAAAAAGATTCATTACAAACAGCAAACCATAAAATAGGCCTACAGAAATAATAACTTTAGGCAATTTAAAAAAGGTTTTTAAATGATGTAATAACGTTATATAAAACTTTTTGTTTACAGCTTTTTCTTTTGATTGTATAAACTCTTTAAAACCTGTATTGCTAAAATTTTTATGTATTTTAATAATTTCTTTTTTAAAATCAATATTTGGGTTTTTAGCTAATTTTACTTCTAAAATAGATGCAAAATGGTCTGCCATTTCTTCTCGTACATCATACCACTTTATACCACACACGTATAAATAGCCGTTAATTTGTTTTATTTGTTCTACTGATAACTCCATTTAAATCAACTTTTTGTTTTTCTCTATCTCTAACAAATGTTTTTTATAAAAATAATAACAGATATAAGCAACAACTAATCCTGCCATAGAAAATCCAAAGAAGACACCTTCTAAAACACCTTCTTTATTAAAGTAACTATGAATAAACAATGGGATAATTAAAAAAATGATTCCTAATCGTTGGGTTTTTAAAATAAAGCTATAGGTTGTTTTTACTTTTGATTTTATTGTTTTATACATCATAAAACTCATAGACAACAATGCTAAAAAGATAATTGTTTTTAGCATAGAATTTACAAAAAACAGTGCTTTTTGAGGAAACTGAATGTGTAGTTTTGTTAAAAAAATAAAAGGTAAAAAATAAGAAATCATATAAATAAAATAAAACCTTCTAAACTCTTTAATCGCTTTTTTTAATACAATTTTAGGAGTAGTATATTGTAATCCAAAATAAAAACTAGAATTTTCTTTAAAATACCGATTCCATTTTTTTTGAACCTTAGAAAAAGCCAACTCAAATGAATACTTTTGATTTATTAACTGCTCAATATCAGAAATTATATGATCTAAAATTTCAATCTTTAAATCAAGATAATCTACCTGCTTATAAGTTAAATATTTTTCTATGTACTCTATTTGTTCTTTTGCTAACTCCATCCTACTCCAAACTAAATTTAGGATTTACCAAGTGCTGCATCGTTTTTAAAAACTCTTGCATTTCGGCTAATCTGTTTACGGTTTCTTTGGTGCCGTATTCTGTAAGTTTGTAGTATTTACGTAAACGGTTGCCCACTTTTGCCACCTCTACATCTAGCAAACCATCGGCTTCTAATTTATGTAATGCTGGGTACAATGCTCCTTCGGTAATTTTTAATTCGCCTTTGGTGAGTTCTTTTACTCGTTGGGTAATTTCATATCCATACATTTTATCATTTTCTCCTAACAATTTTAAAATGATGGTTTGTAAAGAGCCTTTGTATAATTTTTGATTTCCCATTGTGTCTGTTTAATCGTTTTTTGTTTAACTGTTGAGCTTCATTAAGAAAAACAAAGGAATCTTAGTTATTCTCAATAACACATTTTAACAGCACAAATATATGCATAATTTTATTATGTATAAAACTCTTATGTATTGTTTTTTTTGATTCAAAAACAAGAATGCAGTTTTTTTCAATAATGACACATAATTTATGTTCCCTTTCATCACAAACTCTTCCGTTTTAAAACAATTTTCTAAAAATATCCAGATTCTGTTCTATATTTGCACCATAATAAATAACTAACATTGTTTTTTTATATTTGGGGGAAGAATTAAAACAATATTAGTTGTTAAAAATAAAAAAGCTCGGAATTTTCCGAGCTTTTTTTGATTCAATAAATATTTAATACATCTTTTAGGTATAATTTCGTTTTTACAAGAAAGAATACAAAAAAAATCCTGAGCATAACTCAATATTTTATCTAAACCTCTTAAATTGTCTAGAAATCTATTTTTCTACTTTTAACACATCTTTTATAATAGTTTCTAACTGTGCTTTTGGTAATGCTCCGTTTGCCATTTGTGGATCTCCATCCATAGGGCAAAACAACATAGACGGTATGCTTCTAATACCAAATGCAGTAGACAACTCTTGTTGTGCCTCAGTATCCACTTTATAAATGTTTAACTTATCACCATACTCTTCGCTTAGTTGCTCTAAAATTGGAGCTACCATTTTACAAGGACCACACCAATCTGCATAAAAATCAATTAAACAAGGTACAGTTCCTTCAAATTTCCATTCTTTATTTTTCTCGAAATTAAAAACCTTTTCTAAAAAGGTATCTTTAGTCAATAATTCTGTCATTTTTTATTTTTTTTGATGATAAAAACAATAACTATTCCGTTATAATTTTTGAGACAAATTGACTACTTTTTACGGTCTTTGTCGGTTACTTTTGTTACACTACTGTAAGTTTTTTGTAACTTGTGCGACAAATCAACCAAATTATTAATTAAATATAATCTATTATGAATTCAAAACTAACAATGATTTTACGAATACTTTTAGGAATTATCCTCATTATTTTTGGAGTAAACAAATTTGGGCACTTTATGCCAATGCCACCAATGGAAGGGGATGCCGCAACTTTTATGAATGGATTAGGTGTGTCTGGATATATGTTTCCTCTTTTAGGAATTATGGAAATTGGAATTGGAATTTTACTTGCCCTTAAAAAAGCTGTTCCTTTTGCTCTAATATTATTAGCTCCATTAGCTATAAATATGGTATTATTTCATATATTTATGGCTCCTCAAGGAATTGTACCAGCAGCTTTGGTTTTTATTTTTAATACAATATTAATATATACAAACTGGAACTCTTATAAAAACCTTTTTAATTAATTTCTTTCGTATAGCAAAATGTTAAAAAATGTTAAACCTTTTGTAAATTAATTTATAAGAGGTTTTTTATTTTAAATTTGAAAAAACTATCTAAATCAACACCAATGAAAAAAATCATTTTCTCTATTCTTTGCGTAAGTGTTATTTTTGTTTCTTTTTCTTGTAAAGAAAAAATTAAACATAAAGTTATAGAAGTGAATTATCCAGAAACCGCTAAAAAACCTGTTATAGACACCTATTTTGAGACCAAAGTAACCGATAATTATCGCTGGTTAGAAGATGATAGAAGTAAAGAAACCGAAAATTGGGTAAAGGCAGAAAACAATGTAACGTTTACTTATTTAAGTAAAATTCCATACAGAGAACAACTAAAAGACAGATTATCTGAAATATGGAATTATGAGAAAATAGGAACTCCATTTATCAAAGGAGATTACACGTATTTTTATAAAAATAAGGGTCTGCAAAATCAGTATGTAGTGTATCGTAAAAAAGGAAATGAAAAAGCAGAAGTTTTTTTAGACCCAAATACATTTTCTGAAGATGGAACAACATCTCTCGGAACTCTAAGTTTTTCTAAAGATGGAAACACCGTAGCCTATGCCATTTCTGAAGGAGGAAGTGATTGGAGAAAGGTAATTGTGATGGATGTTGCCTCAAAAGAAATTAAAGAAGATACCTTGGTTGATGTAAAATTCTCTGGGATTTCTTGGTATAAAAATGATGGGTTTTACTACTCTAGTTATGATAAACCAAAAGGAAGCGAATTATCTGCCAAAACAGATCAACACAAATTATATTACCATAAATTAGGAACTCTACAAAAAACAGACAATATTATTTTTGGAGCAACTTCTCTAGAAAAACATCGTTATGTAGGTGGTTATGTAACCGAAGATAATAGGTATTTAATTGTTTCTGCATCTAAATCTACCTCTGGTAATAAGTTGTTTTTAAGAGATTTATCTAAATTAAACAGTAGGTTGATTCCTGTAATTAATAATTTTGATAGCGATTCTTATATCATAGAAAATAGAGGAACAAAACTCTATATTTCTACCAATTTAGATGCTCCAAACAAACGTATTGTTACGGTAGATGCTACAAACCCTCAGCCTAAAAATTGGAAAGATTTTATCCCAGAAAAAGAAAATGTATTATCTACTTCATCTGGTTCAGGTTATTTCTTTGCAAAATATATGGTAGATGCAGTTTCTAAAGTATATCAATATGATTTTGAAGGAAAATTAATTAGAGAAATTAAATTACCTGGGGTAGGGACAGTAAGTGGTTTTGATGGTAAAACGGAAGCAAAAGAATTGTACTTTTCGTTTACCAATTACAACACACCAAATTCATCATATAAATTCGACCCAAAAGAAGGTAGTTACACCTTATATTGGAAACCAAATATCGATTTTAATGCAGATGATTATGAGAGTAAACAAGTATTTTACAAATCAAAAGATGGCACAAAAATCCCAATGATTATCACCTATAAAAAAGGTCTGAAACTAAATGGTAAAAATCCAACAATTTTATATGGTTACGGTGGGTTTAATATTAGTTTAACACCCTCATTTAGAATTAGCAATGCTGTTTGGATGGAACAAGGTGGCGTGTATGCCGTGCCTAATTTACGTGGTGGTGGTGAGTATGGTAAAAAATGGCACGATGCAGGGACACAACTTAAAAAGCAAAATGTGTTTGATGATTTTATTGCAGCTGCCGAATATTTAATCAATCAAAAATATACTTCTACCAATTATCTAGCTATTAGAGGTGGCTCTAATGGTGGCTTATTAGTAGGAGCTGTCTTAACACAAAGACCAGATTTAATGAAAGTAGCCTTGCCAGCAGTAGGGGTTTTAGACATGTTACGTTACCATACCTTTACTTCTGGAGCAGGTTGGGCGTATGATTATGGAACATCTGAACAAAGCAAAGAAATGTTTAAATATTTAAAAGGATACTCGCCAGTACATAATGTGAAAAAAGGGACAAAATATCCTGCAACTTTAGTAACTACAGGAGATCATGATGATAGAGTGGTACCAGCACACAGTTTTAAATTTGCGGCTGAATTACAAGAAAAACAAGCAGGAGAAAACCCTGTATTGATTAGAATTGAAACCAATGCAGGTCATGGAGCAGGAACTCCTGTTGCTAAAACGATTGAACAATACGCAGATATTTTTGGATTTACACTTTTTAATATGGGCTTTGAAAGTTTACCAAATCCTCTAGAAAAGGAGGGGTTAAATAAGTAACTTATAAATAGAATAATTCATTTGATAAAGAACCTTTTTACTAATTTTTACTCGTCTTTACGTATAAGTTTATTTTGAAGGAGCTTATTTTAACGAGTAATAATTTTAGTTAAAATACTATTCATTAGCTTTTTAAACTAATAAGTTTATGATAGTAAAGATTCCTAATATTCCTGCTAAGATACTTAAAATTAGGTTTAAATTTTTAGAAATATTTTTAGATTTATATCTAATTTTTTTAGCAAAATTAGCATATATACTTAATAATGTAAATGTTCCTATTGCAGATCCTACAACAAAAATAAGTATATTATTTTGGTTAAATTGTAGCCATCCAGCAACATCAAACGCAGTAGTAACACCACAATAAAATGGGATAGAAAACATATTTAAACTAGATAGCAATACACCAATTACAAAACTATTTTTAGCACGTTGTTGCACTTTCTTTTTAGGTAATTTATCTTTTTTAGATTGGGTATAAAAATAAACTGATAAAGCTATAAAAATAACGGAAGCAATCTTTTGTAATGAGTGTACAAAAGTAGGGTTTTCTCGTAAATATTTAGTAAATAAAATAGCAACATAGGCTTGAGCTAATACAATTATAGAAACACCTACAGCAAATTTAATAGCCTCTGTTCTACTTTTATCTAAACTAATTTTTACAGCAGTCATATTTAACATACTTGGGGTAAGAGTTCCTAAAAAAGAAGATACAAATCCTAAGAAAAAATGGAGGAGGAATGTCATAAACTATGTATTATGGGTTATAAGTCGTAAGATTATAAAAAGAATTACAAAAGTAACCAAACCAAAAAATCTCATAGGTTTTTAAAACCTATGAGATTTAAATATATATTTTGTTTACCTTTCTTTTTAGGGAAATAATATGGGTTACACCACTCCTTGATCTAACATAGCATCGGCTACTTTTACAAAACCAGCTATATTTGCTCCTTTTACATAATCTGTAAATCCTTTTTTGGTAGTACCGTATTTGATACAAGAAGAATGAATATCACTCATAATTTGCTTTAATTTTTCATCAACTTCATCACGAGTCCAATTTAAACGTAAAGAATTTTGACTCATTTCTAGTCCAGAAGTGGCAACTCCACCTGCATTTGATGCTTTTCCAGGAGAAAACAACACTCTAGATTTTGTAAAAAACTCTATTGCTTCTGGTGTACAAGGCATATTTGCTCCTTCTGTAACACATAAAATGGTGTTTTTTACTAAAGCTTTTGCGTCTTTTAATTCCAATTCATTTTGGGTAGCACAAGGGTATGCAACATCTCCTTTTACCTCCCAAGGTCTTTTCCCTTTAAAGAATTTTGCTTTCGGATATTTTTTTACATACTCACCAATTCTACCTCTTTTAACATTTTTAAGTTCCATTACAAAAGCTAATTTATCTGCATCTATACCTTCTGCATCATAAATATATCCACTAGAATCAGATAAGGTTACCACTTTTGCCCCCAATTGAGTAGCTTTTTCTGTAGCATATTGTGCTACATTACCTGACCCAGAAATTACGGCTACTTTTCCTTTTAAAGAAGTGCCAATAGTTTCTAACATCATATTAGAAAAATACACGGCACCGTATCCTGTAGCCTCTGGTCTAATTAAAGACCCTCCGTAGCTCATTCCTTTACCAGTTAAAACACCAACAAATTCATTTCTAATACGTTTGTATTGACCAAATAAATAACCTATTTCTCTTCCTCCAACACCAATATCTCCCGCAGGAACATCTGTATTTGCACCAATATGCCTTGATAACTCTGTCATAAAAGATTGACAGAATTTCATTACCTCATTGTCTGATTTTCCTTTAGGATTAAAATCAGACCCTCCTTTTCCTCCACCCATTGGTAAAGTTGTTAAAGAGTTTTTAAATACTTGTTCAAATCCTAAAAATTTTAAGATTGATAAGTTTACTGATGGGTGAAAACGTAACCCTCCTTTGTAAGGACCAATTGCAGAGTTAAATTCTACTCGATATCCTCTATTTACTTGAATATTTCCATTATCATCTAACCAAGGTACTCTAAAAAGAATTGTTCTTTCTGGTTCTACCATCCTTTCTAATAATTGTTTTCCTTGGTATTTTGGGTTATTTTCTATAAAAGGAATAACAGTTTCTGCTACTTCATGTACAGCTTGTAAAAACTCTGGTTCATTTTGGTTACGTTCTTTCACGTAATCCATAAAAGCGTTTATTTTAGACTCCATAATTTTAAATCTATGATATTATATTTTTGTATGATTTTGATAAATTTATCATGCAAAGATAAGTAATTTTCAAATTTTTACTTTTTTTTAAAGTATTATTTTATTGTTTTTTTTATTTACCTCAATCGATTTCGTAAATGTATTTATTTTACTGTCCTTTTTTAATTATTAAATCTATAAAAAGAGGGATTTATTTTTAAATGTGTTAATTTTTCTAGGTAATTTTTTATTGTTTTAACTGCCATTTCCAAGCACTATTTAACGCTTCTTCTAAGCTTTTTTCTGTTTTCCAATGAAGCTCTTTATTGGCACTGGTAGTATCTGCAAAAGCAGCAGTAATATCGCCTGTTCTTCTGTCTACAATTTTATAGTTTATTTTTTTTTCTGAAATTTTTTCAAAAGCTGTAATAACTTCTAATACAGAACTTCCTGTACCAGTACCTACATTAAAAAATTCGAAATTTTTTTTATTTTTTTTATTGAGAAGCCTCTGTAAGGCAGCAATATGAGCTTTTGCTAAATCTACTACGTGAATATAATCTCTTATGGCAGTACCATCTGGTGTTGGGTAATCATCACCAAAAATAGATAATTCTTTTCTAATTCCTACTGCTGTTTGTGTAATGTACGGAATTAAATTTTGTGGAACTCCTAAAGGTAATTCGCCAATTTTTATACTATCGTGTCCACCAATTGGGTTAAAATAACGAAGTGCAATGGCATTTAAACCATAGGCTTTACAACTTTCTTTAATAATTTCTTCGCCAATTTGTTTAGTATTTCCGTAAGGAGATTCTGCTGGTTTTGTAGGGGCATCTTCGGTAATAGGTAGTTTATCTGCTTGACCATATATTGTACAAGAAGAACTAAAGATAAAATTATCTAAATTTCTTTCTTTCATTTCTTGTAATAAGTAAATTAAAGAGCCAATATTATTTTCATAGTAATCTAATGGTTTTTTTACACTTTCTCCAACTGCTTTATAGGCTGCAAAATGGATAATTCCATCTACTTTATTGGTATTAAAAAACTGAGAAACGTCTTGTTTTTTTCTTAAATCTATATTGTGGTAAGCTGGTTTTTTACCTGTGATTTCCGTAATTTTATCTAAAACATCAATAGTGGTATTTGATAAATCATCAATAATTACTACTTTAAAACCTGCGTTTTGTAATTCTACAACGGTATGAGATCCTATAAATCCTAAACCTCCTGTTACTAGTATTTTTTTCATAGTTTGGTTAATCTCTTGCTTTTTTATATAGTTACTGTATAAATTCATTTATTGTTTTTACAATAAAACTCAATTGTTCTTCATCTAGTTCTGTGTGCATTGGTAAAGAAATTACCGTATTAATTAATTGGTTTGTTATTCTAAAATTATTTTCATTATAATGGGGGTTTGTATATGCTTTTTGGCTATGTAATGCTACTGGATAATAAATGGCATTTGGTATATTATTATCTAATAGGTATTGGTGCAATTCATTACGTTTACCATTGGTAATTTGTAAGGTATATTGATGAAAAACATGTGTAGTAAAATTGCTAGTTTTTGGGGTAATAATGTGTTTGTTACTTGCAAAAGCATCAGAATAAAATTGAGCTACTTTTCTACGAGATTTACAATAAGCATCTAAAAAGGGCAGTTTTATTTGTAAAACTGCTGCTTGTAAGCTATCTAACCGAGAGTTTACTCCTACTACATCATGGTAATAGCGTTTATACATTCCATGATTTACAATTCCTCTAATTGTATGAGCCAAATCATCATTATTGGTAAAAATTGCTCCTCCATCTCCATAACAGCCTAAATTTTTTGATGGAAAAAAAGATGTTGTACCAATAGTTCCAATAGTTCCAGATTTCTTTTTTGTTCCATCAGAAAAGGTATAATCTGCACCAATAGCTTGTGCGTTATCTTCAATAACAAACAAATTATATGCTTTGGCAATTTCTAAAATAGCTTCCATATTGGCACATTGCCCAAATAAATGTACAGGTACTATGGCTTTTGTTTTTGGAGTGATGGCTTTTTTTAATGCTTCGATACTCATATTAAAGGTATCTACTTCAACATCAACCAATACTG
>CAZZPG010000041.1:0-14066 GCA_964655975.1 uncultured Flavobacteriaceae bacterium | reverse complement strand
GGGAGGAATTATCTTGTTTTTTGCCCTTTTTGGTTCAAGTTTTTTTACATTTGATGGGTTACGAGATGCCCAATACCAGCAATTACCTAGTTTGGTAGATGCCTTGATTGATGATAGAAAAACGATGATGCAAACAGATAGTTTTCGTTCTCTCATTTTAATTTTACTCACAGCAGGTTTGTTGTGGTTTTTTCTAAAACAGAAATTAAAAGAGATACAAGTTATTATTGCTTTAGCAATTTTAATTTTGTTTGATTTGGTATCAGTTGATAAAAAATATGTAAATGAAGAAGATTTTACAAATGCTAGAAAAGTACAAAAACCGTTTACAGCATCAGTAATTGATACAAAAATTTTAAAAGACACAACACATTATAGAGTAGGAAATTTTGCTGGTAATATTATGATGGATGGACGAACTTCTTATTTTCATCAGTCTATTGGAGGCTATCATGCTGCAAAATTAGGGAGGTATCAAGAGTTATTTGATTATCAAATTGCTAAAAATAACGTAGAGGTATTAAATATGTTAAATACCAAGTATTTTATTTTAGGGGGAGAAAAAGGAGAGCAGGTTCAACTAAACAAAAAAGCCAATGGCAATGTTTGGTTTGTGCATAAAATAAAAGTAGCAAAAAATGCAAATAAAGAAATACAAGCTTTAGATAGTTTGCAAACAAAAGATGAGGTTGTAATTGATTTAAAAAATTACTATAACATATTTAATTTAGAAGAAAAAAATAGTTTTGAAAAAGATACAGTAGCAACTATTTATCTTAAAAAGTATGATGTTAATCAATTAACATATCAATCAATAACCACTAAAGAACAATTTGCAGTATTTTCTGAAATTTATTACAAAGAAGGTTGGAATGCTTATGTTGATGGAAAAAAAACACCACACTTTAGAGTCAATTATGTATTAAGAGGAATGCTTGTTCCTAAAGGAGAGCATACTATTGTTTTTAAATTTGAACCTCAAGTAATACAAAAAGGAAATATAATTACATTAACGTCTTATGCGTTGTTGTTATTAATTCCTTTAGGATGGTTTTTTTACGAAAAGAAGAAAAATCAATCGTAAAAAAAGGTTTTAATGAAAGAGCAAATTCTTTATATTTATCCTAAAAAAGCTACATTTATACAGAGGGATATTTTTTTTTTAAAAAAAAAATATAGCGTAAAAACACAAAATTTACAATGGTCTAGTGTATTAAAATTACCTCTTAATTTAATTGCTCAATGCTTTTTTTTATTGATGAAAACAAAGTCTTCAAAAGTAATTATAGTTAGTTTTGGAGGTTATTTTTCTTTGTTGCCAATTCTTTTTGGAAAACTATTTAAAACTCCTGTTTTTATTATTTTAAACGGAACAGAATCGGTGTCTTTCCCTAAATATAACTATGGAAGTTTACGAAAACCAATATTGAGATTTTTTATAAAAAACACACTACAAAATGCTACAAAAATATTACCCGTAGATGCTTCTTTGATACAACAAATACATACTTTTGATGAAAAAGTGGTGCACAAAAAACAAGGGTACAAATCGTTTTTTCCTAAAATAACAACACCAAGGCAAGTTATCCCAAACGGATTTGATATTAATTTTTGGAAAGTAGAAGCTTCTAAAAAAAGAAAATTTTCTTTTATTTCTGTAGCATCTATCAACTCAGAAATCACCTTTAAACTTAAAGGATTCGATTTGATTTTTAAAATGGCAAAAAAATTCCCAAAACAACAATTTACTTTGGTAGGAATTTCAGAGGAGTTTAAAATTAATTTAAAAGATATTCCAAAGAATATAAAAATATATTCTTTTATAGCAGAAGAAAAGCTAAAAAAATTATATCAGAAACATCAATTTTATTTGCAATTATCAGTAAATGAAGGGTTTGGGTGTTCATTAGCAGAGGCAATGTTGTGTGGATGTATTCCAATAATATCAAATGTAGGAGCTTTGCCAAATGTGGTTGGAAAAGTAGGTTTTTTAGTAGAAAAAAGAACTTTCTTTGTCATAAATGAGCAACTTTATAAAGCAATTTCTTTAGAGAAAGAAGCAAAAGAAAAAATAGAAAAATTAGCAAGAGAAAGAATTGTTACTAATTTCTCTATTTCTAAAAGAGAACAATTACTTTTACAAGAAATAGAAAAACCTTTTTGAAAGTTTTAATAATTACATATTATTGGCCACCCGCAGGAGGTTCTGGAGTACAACGTTGGTTAAAATTTGTAAAATATTTACAAAGTTTTGGTATAGAACCTGTTGTATATACTGTTCAAAACCCTAATTATGTGATTGTAGATGATTCTTTGCTAAATGAAGTGCCAAAAAATATCAAAATTTTGCATCAATCTATTTTTGAACCTAACAATATTTTGTATTTTTTTAATAAAAATAACACCAAGCAAAGTGTTGGGTTTTTAAACTCAAATCCTAGTTTTTTAGGAAAAATAGTACAATATATTAGAGCCAATTACTTTATACCAGATGCACGTAAATTTTGGATGAAACCATCTGTAAAATTCTTAAAAAAGTTTCTTTCAGAAAATAAGGTTGATGCAATTATTACCACAGGTCCCCCACACAGTATGCATTTAATTGGTTTACAATTAAAAAAGCAGTTAGGTGTAAAATGGATAGCAGATTTTAGAGATCCTTGGACAGAGATTGATTATTTTGAACAGCTACCATTAACAAAAAAATCAATAAAAAAACACCATCAATTAGAAAAAGCAGTTTTACAAGAAGCAGATACTATTTTGGTGGTAGGAAAAACAATGGAAGAAAATTTTAAACCATTTTCTACCAACATTCATGTTATTACCAATGGGTTTGATACAATTGCTATTAACAAAAAGCTAGTTTTAGATACACAGTTTTCGATAACTCATATAGGATTGATGAATGCCGATAGAAACCCGAAAACTTTATGGAAAGTTTTATCAGAAATATGCGAAGAAAATAAGCAGTTTCAAGAAGATTTAATTATTAAGTTGATTGGTAAAATTGCTGATGAAACTGACAAAAGTTTAAAGCAGTATCCGATGTTAAAGGTTCATAAAATAGGGTATGTTTCTCATCAAAAAGTAAAAAAATATCAGCAAAAAGCACAAGTATTATTAGTAGTAATAAACAATGTAAAAAGTGCCAAAGGTATTATTACTGGAAAAATATTTGAATATTTACAAGCCAAAAGACCTATTTTGGCAATTGGTCCCACAAATGGGGATTTGGCAGAAATTTTAAAAGAAACCAATGCAGGTACTATTGTATATTTTGATGATGAGTTACAACTTAAAAAAGAAATTTTAGAGTTGTATAAAAGTTTTAAAGAAGGGAAATTAATTTCAGAATCAAAAAATATAGATCAATTTCATCGTAAGAATTTAACCGAAAAATTGAGTAAAATTATTAAAGAAACCGTACAAAGTTAAATGAAAAAAATAGTAACTATTTTAGGTGCAAGACCTCAGTTTGTAAAGGCTGCAGTTTTAAGTAGAGTGGTACAAAATCATCAAGAAATAGAGGAGATAATTGTACATACAGGACAGCATTTTGATGCGAATATGAGTACAGTGTTTTTTACTGAAATGAATATTCCAAAACCTAAATATAATCTTTCAATTAATAGCTTAGGGCATGGGGCTATGACTGGGCAAATGTTAGAAAAAATAGAACAAATTTTATTAGATGAACAACCAGATGCTGTGGTAATTTATGGTGACACAAATTCTACTATTGCAGGTGCTTTGGCAGCCAAAAAGCTACATATAAAAGTGGTACATATAGAGGCTGGTTTGCGTTCTTTTAATATGGAAATGCCTGAGGAAATTAATCGTATTTTGACTGATAGAATTTCAGATTTGTTATGTTGCCCTACTGATACGGCAATTAAAAATTTATATAATGAAGGGTTTGATAATTTGCCAATTCAAATAGAAAAAAATGGCGATATTATGAAGGATGCAGTGCTATATTATGGCAAAATATCATCAGAAAAATCATCAATTATAAATGATTTAAAATTAACCTATAATGAGTTTGTGTTGGCAACCATCCATAGACAAGAAAATACAGATGATAAAGCTAGATTAATAGCTATTTTTAGTGCATTAGAAAAAATTCATCAAGAAAAACAAGTGGTATTACCATTGCATCCACGAACCAAAAAAATGTTAGAAAAGTACAACTTAAATCCTAAAATTACTTTTATTGAACCTGTCGGGTATTTTGATATGTTAGAGCTACTTAAAGAGTGTAATTTGGTGGTAACCGATAGTGGAGGTCTACAAAAAGAGGCGTTTTTTAATAAAAAACATTGTGTTATTGCTAGAGAAGAAACAGAATGGGTAGAGTTGGTTACCAATGGTTTTGCTAAAATTGTTGGAAGTAATACAAGTAAAATTATTCAATCATTTAAGGATTTTCAAGATACAAAAGCAGATTTTAGTAGAAATTTGTACGGTAACAATGTAGGAGAAAGTATATATCAATCTATTTATAAATTAATTAAAAATTAGTTTGGGAATTGTATTTAAGCAGTCATTAAAAAACACCATAATTATCTATGTCTCTTTTGCTTTTGGAGGTGTAAATGCCTTGTTTTTATATTCTAATATTTTAGAAGGAAAGTATTATGGATTAGTAACTTTTTTATTGTCTACTGCCAATTTAATACTGCCAATTACAGCATTTGGAGTGCAGTATACTATTGTAAAATTTTTCTCTTCATATATAACAAAAAAAGAAAAAGACGCGTTTTTATCTTCTGTATTGTTATTGCCTCTTTTTGTTGCAGTTCCTATAGGTTTTTTTGGAAATTTATTTTATGAAAAAATAAGTGTTTTTTTATCGCTTAAAAATACAATTATAAAAGATTACACTTACATTATTTATTTGATTGCCATTGCTACTGCTTATTTTGAGATTTTTTATGCGTGGAGTAAAGTGCATTTACAATCGGTTTTTGGTAATGTTTTAAAAGAATTATGGAACAGAGTAATGGTAATGATTTTATTGTTTTTGGTCTTTTTTGACGTGATTTCTAAACCACAATTTATTTATTTGTTAACTGCTACTTATTTTATGAGAACAATTATAATGATGTGGTATGCTATGAAACAGTATTTACCAAAATTCACATTTTCTTTACCAGATAATTTTATTGAAATTTTAAAATACTCTATCTATATTATTTTGGCAGGAAGTACAGGTGCATTTTTATTGGATATAGATAAATTTATGATTCCACAAAAAAAAGCTATAGAAATGGTGGCATATTATTCTGTTGGAGTATATATTGGCTCTGTAATTGAAGCTCCAGGAAGGGCAATGGCTCAAATTTTACAACCATTAACTGCCAAGGCAATTAATGAACAGAATCATCAAGAAGTAGCCTCTTTATATAAAAGAAGTTCTATTAATTTATTATTGATTTGTGGCTTGTTTTTTTTGCTGATAAATTTAAATATTTCTGAAATGTATAAATTATTAGATAAAGAATATGCAGGTGGTATTTTGGTGGTTTTAATGATTTCTTTTGCCAAATTATTTACCATGTCTTTAGGTAATAATGGAGCCATTATTTCTACTTCTAAGTATTATAAAATTTTATTACCTTATGGTATTTCTATGGCTTTTTCTGTTTATTACCTTAACCTTTGGTTGATAGATGCTATAGGAATAAACGGAGCATCATTATCTACATTGCTAGTAATTATTGTCTTTAATATATTAAAGGTGTGGTATGTAAAAAGTAAATTAGCAATGATTCCTTTTACCAAAAAAACAATTCAATTAGTGCTTATTTTAGGTGTGTTTTTTATGGCTTTTTATTTTTGGAATTTTCCATTTCATCCTATTATAAACATCATTACTAAAAGTATTTTAATAATAGGTTTGTATATTTTTGTAATAAAAAAGATGCAAATTTCTGATGAGATTAATATGCTTATTAGCAAGTATATTTAAAGATAGCAGTCTATAAAATCTGCCAGTATATGTAGTAAAAGACCAATAGAAATAATTCTTGTTTTGGTAAAAAAAGATCCAATAAAGTAGATAATTATAGCATAATACCCATGCAGTGGATGAAAATTGATACTACATCTATTGGCATCAAAAATAGGAGTGGCTAATAAATGATCTATATCTACCAACATGGTAGTAATAAAAATTAGATATACTTTTTTCCAATTCTGTTTAAAAAAAATAAAAGAAATAAGTGCTGGAAAAATAAAATGTAAACCGTAATGTATAAGAAATTTACTACTTAGCATAAAGTAAAATTAGGATGAACATTTTTTTTTTAATTAGATATAGTTGCCCTTTTTTTTTCTAAAAAATTAATAGCGTTTGTGCCCTCCATAAATAATAAATCTAATATAGAAAGATTATGAATAAACCCATGTTTATTGCTAAAAACTTGTGTATAAGGAAGTGTTTTTTCTTTTCTTTTAAATTTTATATCTGCCAAATATCTTACATCTTTTTTTGTAGTGTTAACGTTATAAATGGATGTTTTTTTATAAGTAGAATTTATTTGTAAGGCTTTAGATATAAGTGTAAAAGTATCTATATTTATATCTAATAAGTAATGATATTTTTTTGTAAAAACAGGGAGTAAATCATCTATATAAAACTCAAAAAAAGGAGAGGATTTATAGGCAGATTCTAATGATTTTAAATGTTGTTTTTGCCAAAAAGTACTATTATCTACCAAAATATCTTTAGTTTTTTTTCTTCCATTGGTTTTTGGATGATGGATAGGAATGTTTAGTAATTGTTTTCCGTTAGCACCATAAATATAGCATCTATTTCTATAACTCTGTTTTTGATAATTATCTTCAACTTCAAAAATAATTTTATCAGTATTTACAATTGCTGTAAATTGAGAAATAGGAGAGAAATAAGTAGGTATAAATAATGCCATTGTTAAAAATGGTTATACTTTTTTCTTTTTTCCTTTGTAAAAACTATATCCAAAGTATAAAACTAAAGCAATCAGAAAATAATTAAAATATGAAATAGGTTTTCCATCACCACTAACAGTAGTAAACATTCTACTCCAACGGATAGATTTTATCTTTGCCATTAAATTAGGGGCATTTGCGTTCCAACTAAACCAAACAAAAACAGGTTTTCCTAAAACATGGTTAAAAGGAACATATCCCCAATAACGAGCATCTAAAGAGTTGTGTCTATTATCTCCCATCATCCAATAATAATCTTGTTGAAAGGTGTAACTAGTAGCTTTTTTACCGTTAATATAAATATCATCACCATTTATTTCTAAGTCATTATTTTCATAACGTTTAATAATTTGTTTGTAATAAGGTAGCGTTTTGGTGTCTAATTTTACTGTAACTCCTTTTTTAGGAATGTAAATTGGGCCAAAATTATCTTGACTCCATTGGTTACTTTCAATATGCGGAAAAATAGCATTGTCTACACCGTGATTAATTTTTTTTACAGATATTGTTTGTGAATACGTTTTAAGTTTAACAACTTCATCATCAGTTAGATTAATATTTATTTTGGTATCAATAATTTCCATTTTTAATCGTTGCGATAAACTTTGGGCAACCCCACCTGCAACTTCAGTGTATAAACTATCACCTCCAATTTTTGTCAAATTTCCTGCTTGATGTAATGCTTTTTGTACTTTGGTGTTTTTCCAATATTCTGTTTTAATTTTATAAACGTAAGAGCGTTCTTTATCTCTTAAAAAATTAGGGTATGTTTTATTATTGATGGGGGTTTTAGATGTATATGTATAGAAAAATTGTAATTTAGTTCTATTAGGTAATTCATTTTTTTTTCCATTTATATATACATAACCATTTTTAATTTCTAAAGAATCTCCAGCAATTCCTACACAGCGTTTTACATAGTTGGTTTTTTTATCAACAGGTTTGTAGGTAAATTTCCCAGAATTATCACCCCACATTGTTTTTAAAGTATCTGCAGGCCAATTAAAGACTACAATATCATTATTTTTAATTTTTTGAAACCCTGGTAATCTTGTGTAAGGTAATTGGGGTCTTCCTACGTAAGATTTCATCCCTACTAAAGGCAAGCTATCATGTACCATAGGTGCTGCAATTACAGTACTAGGTACTCTTGCTCCGTAATGAAATTTACTTACAAATAAATAATCTCCAACCAATAAAGTTTTTTCTAATGATGAGGTTGGTATGGTATAAGGTTGCATAAAATAAGTATGTACTATGGTAGCAGCTATAATGGCAAAGGCTAAAGAACTTATCCATTCACCAAGTTCTGAGCGAGGTTTTAAACTTCTATTTTCTATGTATTTATTATCTGTAGCATAATTTATATAACAGATGTATAGCCCTAAAGTTATAATAACTAACAAAGAGTCTTTTTTAGAATAAAAGCCAAAACTTCTAATAGTTTCTATCCAAATAACAGGAAACATCAATAGGTTTACAACAGGAAAAAATAATAGAATAACCCACCATTTAGGGCGTTTTATAATTTGCATCAATATAATTCCATTATAAATAGGTATGGCAGCTTCCCATGCTTTTCTACCTGCTTTTATGTATAATTTCCAAGTTCCTAAGAAATGAATAACTTGAATTGCTATAAAAAAAATAAACCACTCTGTATATGACATAATTGTATGTTTTTAAGTTTAATTAAATAAACTAGATAATTTTATATTAAAATTAGGTTGCAAAATAATAAATTTGTTACATTTTTATCCAATATTTAGGACATCTTTCATTGTAAAGACACCTTTTTTATTTATTAACCATTCTGCAGCAATTATAGCTCCTAAGGCAAACCCTTTTCTGTTATGTGCTGTATGCTTTATTTCTAAAGTATCAATTTTAGATTGGTAGGAAACAATATGTGTGCCAGCAATATTTTTTATTCTTTTTGAGATAATGGGTATTCTTTTTTCTGATGATGTATTGTCTAACTCCCAAGTTTCTTTAGAAGAATTATTAATAATTTCTTCTGCCAAAGTAATAGCTGTTCCACTAGGAGCATCTAATTTTTTTGTATGATGAATTTCTTCAATAGAAACATTATAATCATTCAAAAGGGTCATCATTTTTGCTAATTTATTATTCAATTCAAAAAAGATATTTACACCCAAACTAAAGTTTGATGCATAAATAAATGCACCATTTTTTTGTTGGCACAATTTAGCAATTTCACGGTATTTTTCTAGCCAGCCCGTAGTGCCTGAAATTATAGGGATATTATTATTGATACTGTTAGAAATATTTTGAAAAGCAGCAGTTGGTACACTAAAATCTATGGCAATATCTGCTTTTGTAATATCAAAATTAAGGTTTCCATTATCTTTAATTACAATGGTATGATTTCTTTCTAAAGCAATTTTTTCAATCTCTTTTCCCATTTTCCCATAACCCAATAATGCAATTTTCATATTAAAAAGTATATTTTAAGATAAGGCCAATTTTTGGAGCATCAAATTGCATTGGGTCTTGAACAAATGTTGGAGTAAAAGACAAATCATCGTTTGTGTTAAATTGTAATAAATGAGCATTCACACTTGCTTCTACTATTTGTAAAATATATAAAAGAACTGCCGAAAATAAAGATAAATCTCGGTTTTTTCTTAATTGCTTTTGGGCATTTATCAATCCTTCATTAGAAATTAAACCTTTAAACTCATCATCTAAACCTGCAGTTCTTAATTTAAAGGCTTTTCTATAACGTTTATATTCTCTATTGTTGGTTAAATAATAGTAAGTGGGTATTGCTAAACTACCCCAAACAATAGGGGCTTTCCAATATTTTCTATTATAAATCTGCCCCATTCCAGGAAAAAGTGCCGAATAAAAAGCAGCTTTTGCAGGTGCTAAAGGATTATAATTACCATTTTTTAACACTTTTTGGTTTTTAATTTTAAGGTGTTTTTTTATAGTAACAGAATCTTTCTGTGCATTTGTATTCAAAGAAAAGAAAACAAGTAAAAAAACAAATATGATTTTTTTTATAAGCACTTATTTTAATAAGTTTTTTATACGAACAAAGTCTTCTTCTGAATGAAATGGGATTGATATTTTCCCTTTTCCTTTACTACTCACGGTAACATCTATTTTATGACCAAAATAAGCACTAATATTTTTTATACTATCTTTTATATATTTTGGAAGTACTTTTTTCTTTGTTTTTATAATACTACCCGTTTTTAAGTTTTTTACTAACTCTTCTGTTTGTCTTACAGATAGTTTTTCTCGTAAAATTTTTTCATAGATATTTAATTGGTCTTCAGTACTTTCTATATTAATAAGGGTTCTGCCATGTCCCATAGAAATAAACCTATCTCTAATACCTGTTTGTATAATTGGATCTAATTTTAGTAAACGTAAATAATTAGTAATGGTAGAGCGTTTTTTTCCAACCCGTATGCTTAATTCTTCTTGAGTAAGGTTTATTTCATTTATTAAACGTTGGTAAGAAAGAGCTACTTCTATGGCATCTAAATCTTTCCGTTGTATATTTTCTACTAATGCCATTTCTAGCATTTCTTGGTCATTAGCAATTCTTATGTAGGCAGGTATTGTTTTATTTCCTATTAATTTAGAGGCTCTAAATCTACGCTCTCCAGAAACTAATTGAAATGTATTGTTGGTTGATTTTCTAACAGTAATAGGTTGAATTACTCCTAATTCTCTAATAGAACTTGCTAATTCTCTTAAAGATTCTTCATCAAAATAAGTTCTTGGCTGGTAGGGGTTTACTTCAATTTTATTTAAAGAAATTTCTAAAATATTACCTACTACTTTGTCTGTATTTTTATCTGATACAGAAATAATGGATGATGTCTCTTTTAATAATGCCGATAATCCTCTTCCTAATGCTTGTTTTTTTGTTGCTTTTGCCATTTTATCGGTTTTTTTGTAACAATTCGTTTGCTAAATTTATGTAATTTACTGCACCTTTGCTAGTTGCGTCATAAGCAATAACACTTTCTCCGTAACTTGGAGCTTCTCCTAGGCGTATATTTCTCCTTATAATAGTATCAAAAACCATAGTGCTAAAATGCTTTCTCACTTCATCTACTACTTGGTTTGATAGGCGTAAACGAGAGTCAAACATTGTTAATAATAATCCTTCAATATCTAAATTTGGATTGTGGATATTTTGGATGCTTTTAATAGTATTTAATAATTTTCCTAATCCTTCTAAAGCAAAGTATTCACATTGAATAGGAATAATAACAGCATCTGCAGCAACTAAAGAATTTAAGGTAATAAGACCTAATGATGGAGCACAATCAATTAAAATATAATCATAATCATCTTTTAAAGAAGAAATGGCTTTTTTAAGCATATACTCTCTCTCTCTTTTGTCTACCAATTCAATTTCTATAGCAACCAAATCTATGTGTGCAGGAATAATATCTACATTTGGTGACGTAGTTTTTTGAACAGCCTCTTTTGCTGTAATTGTATGTTCTAATACTTGGTATGTTCCTATATTTACAGCTGATGTATTAACCCCTAAGCCAGATGATGCATTTGCCTGAGGATCTGCATCAATTAATAAAACTTTTTTTTCTAATACACCTAAGGCAGCTGCTAAATTTATGGTTGTTGTAGTTTTTCCAACACCTCCTTTTTGGTTTGCTATGGCAATAATTTTACCCATTAAGATATTCTGTTTTTAAAAAGGTAAAAATACAATTATTTAAGCTTTGTAAAAATCAAAAAATGTTAATAAAAACATTAAATTATAACAAGCTGTACATGAGTTGATTATGATTATTCTCTATTAGGTGTATTTTTTAATATTTCTAACAAGAATTTCCAAAATTTTTGGGTTGATGCAATATTGGCTCGTTCATCTGGAGAGTGAGCTCCTTTTATGGTAGGACCAAAAGAAATCATATCCATTTTTGGGTAATTTTGACCTAAAATACCACATTCTAAGCCTGCATGACAAGCAGCAACAATCGCTTTTTTTCCATGTAATTTTTCATATAAAAGAGAAGCTACATCTAAAATTGCAGAATTTACATTGGGTTGCCAACCAGGGTAAGAGCCAGAAATTTCTACTATAAAACCAGCCAGCTCAAATGCTGAACGTAAAGAATTTGCTAAATCAAATTTATTGCTTTCTGATGATGAACGTGTTAAACATTCAACTTTTATAGTTTCTTTTTTTACAGAAATTTTAGCAATATTGTTTGATGTTTCTACCAATCCATCTACATCAGGGCTCATTCTATACACACCATTTAAGGCTGTGTAAACAGCTTTTATAAATCTTTCTTGTACACCTAACTCCATAATTTTTTTTGGAGTTTTAATTGGGGTAATTTTAATAGAAAGATTTGGGTCTAAGGTTTTAAATTCTTCTTTTATTTGGTTGATTAGCTCATTGGTTTCGTATAAAAACGGTTCTTTAAAAGCTGTATTAATTACAATTTTTGCAAAACTTTCACGTGGAATGGCATTACGTAAACTTCCTCCTTGAATTTCTGCAACACGCAATTCAAAGTTTTCAAAACCATCAAATAAAATTCTATTCATAATTTTATTAGCATTTCCTAAGCCTTTATGGATATCCATACCAGAATGCCCTCCGTTTAAACCAGTAATTTCAATAGAAAAGGCACTTGTGTTTTTTGGGGTTTCTTCTTCTGTAAATGCTTTAGTGGCTGTAATATCTATACCTCCAGCACATCCTACACCAATCTCATCATCTTCTTCGGTATCTAAGTTTAGTAAAATTTCTCCCTCTAAGATACCTGCCTCTAAACCCATTGCACCTGTCATACCTGTTTCTTCATCAATAGTAAAAAGAGCTTCAATATTAGGATGCACAATGCTAGATGATTCTAAAATTGCCATAATTGCTGCTACTCCTAAACCATTATCTGCTCCTAAAGTAGTGCCATCTGCAGTTACCCAATCTCCATCAATATACATTTTAATACCCTCTGTATCAAAATTAAAATTAGTATTGGCATTTTTTTGATGTACCATGTCTAAATGGCTTTGTAAAACGGTTGTTTTACATTTTTCCATTCCTTTGGTTGCAGGTTTTTTAATGATTACATTTCCTACATTATCAACAAAGGTTTCTAAGTTTAGATTCTCACCAAAATCTACCATAAACTGTATGATACGTTCTTCTTTTTTTGATGGTCTTGGAACTGCGTTTAAAGTTGCAAAATTTTTCCAAACCACTTTGGGTTTTAAGTTTTTTATATCTGTATTCATTTGTTTATTTAGATAAATTTTTGTTTCCCCAAAAATACGATTTATATCTTAAAATAGAAAACTTCATAAATTTAAAAGCCTATGAGGTTTAGAAATAATATAATTTTAGAGAAATAAATTATGTTATTTCAATAATAGTTTCAGAAATGTCTTTTCTAACTTTTTTTAGGTCTTTCATAAAATCATCTTTAGCTCTATATCCGATAGGTAAAGCTAATACGGATGTTAAATTTTTTGATGATAAATCTAATATTTCATCATATTTTTCTGGTGAAAAACCTTCAATTGGGCAAGCATCAATTTTTTCTACAGCACAAGTGGTTAGTAAATTTCCAAGAACTAAATAAGCTTGTCTTTTATTTTGTTCAAATAATGCTATTTGTGTTTGGTTTGCTACAGAGGTTGTTAAATATTCTTTAAATGGGTTTAAAATATCATCGGGTGTATTTCTAATTTTTTTAACCAAAGAAAAATAATTTTCTACATCATTTATTCCATAGTTTTTGGGGATAGCTAGGATAAAAACGTGTGAAGCATTACCTACTTGCTGTTGCCCCATAGAATGTTTTACTAATGTTTCTTGAATTTTTTTGTCATGTACTATAATTAATGAAACAGGTTGTAAACCAAAAGCGGTTGGTGTTAAGTTAAAGGCGTTTTTTAGAGTGTTTATTTTATTCTTAGAAAGAATTTTTAGATTATCAAATTTTTTGACTGCATATCTCCATTTTAGGCTTTCAATAATATTCATTATATGTTGTTTTTTACAAAAATAGATGAATTGAGAAGAAAATATGCTATAAGTAAACTTTTCCGAAATAACCTGC
>CAZZPG010000040.1:0-14073 GCA_964655975.1 uncultured Flavobacteriaceae bacterium | reverse complement strand
AACAGAATAAAAGAAAAAGTCAAAGAGGTTGTAATAGAATTGAAAAAAAGAGAACAATTCATAAATGCAACAGAAAAAAATAGCAGACGTCATTATTTAGATAAAGAAGCTGAGTATATTTTTTCTTTAGATGATAATCAAATAATTCATATAAAAAAAGATACCATAACCTATCAACTTAAATTGATTAACTTTATAGAAGATTTAATTAAAAATTATCAAAACAAAGAGGTAGGTTTACAAAAAATGACTCTTAGTAAAGAGTTTAAAACTCTTAATATAAAATTAATTTTTACAAATTTACACCTATATAAACAATCAAGATTAAAATCAGTAGATACTTATGTAATGATAAAAGAAAGATAATTATATATGAATAAAATTTCTTTTAACAATGTCTTGTTTTTAGATATAGAAACAGTACCAGAAGTTGAGTTTTTTTCTAATTTATCTGAAGAAAAACAAGAACTGTACACACAAAAAACCAGCTACCAGCGTAAAGAAGAATTTACACCAGAAGAGTTTTATGAACGAGCAGGAATTTGGGCAGAATTTGGTAAAATTATCTGTATTTCTGTAGCATATTTTATAGAAAAAGAGAATGTAAATCAATTACGAGTAACCTCTTTTTTTAATCATAATGAACATACACTTCTTACCAAATTTAAAGAATTATTAGACACACATTTTAGCAAAAAAAATCAATTATTGTGTGCTCATAATGGTAAGGAATTTGACTTTCCGTACATTGCTCGCAGAATGATTATACACCAAATAGCATTACCAAAAAAACTCAATTTATTTGGTAAAAAACCTTGGGAAGTACCTCATTTAGATACTCTAGAACTTTGGAGGTTTGGAGATTATAAGCACTATACATCCCTTAAACTATTAACCTCTATTTTAAATGTTCCCTCACCAAAAGATGATATTGACGGAAGCGAAGTTGCCAATGTATATTATAAAGAAAAAAATTTATCTCGTATTATAAATTATTGCGAAAAAGATACCATTGCAGTCGCTCAATTATTACTACGCTTTAATAATTTACCTCTTTTAGAAGAAAAAAATATTGTAAGAGTGTAAAAACAAGAGAATTAACTATGGTTTAGAAGTAAGTGTACTAACGGTAAAATTTTTAGGAGACTCTACTTTTTATATTTTTTTTAAAACATCAAAAGCTATTTTAATACTATTAATTCTAATAAAAGTAATAAGTAACCGTAAACCATTTTTTGTTTGTTTTTCTTTCATTACACAACTTTTTGAGTTTCTTTGTACATAATGCAACATACGTGTAAATACTTCTGTTTGGTAATAATCACTTTGTTGGTCAGATACAAAATACCCAATCATTCTTTTTTGCTTTAAGATAATTTTTTCTAATCCTAACTCTTTTGCCAACCATTTAATACGCACACTATCTAACAAATCAACTACTTGTGTAGGTACATTACCAAAACGGTCTTTTATTTCAGACTCAAAAATAACAAGCTCTTCTTGGTTTTCTAATGATGCTAATTTGTTATACAGGTTTAACCTTTCTTTTACAGAGTTTACATAATCATCAGGAAATAAAATTTCAAAATCAGTATCAATTTGTACTTCTTTTACAAAATGTTTTTCTATTTTTTCTTCAGAAGCATACAATTCTTTAAACTCATTTTCTTTGAGTTCTTCAATGGTTTCTTGTAGTATTTTTTGATAAGTATCAAAACCAATATCATTAATAAAACCACTTTGTTCTCCTCCTAATAAATCACCAGCTCCTCTAATTTCTAAATCTTTCATAGCAATATTAAGACCACTTCCTAATTCAGAAAACAACTCTAAAGCTGTAATTCTTTTACGTGCATCATCAGTCATCATATGGTACGGAGGTGTAATAAAATAGCAGAAAGCTTTTTTGTTAGAACGCCCAACCCTTCCTCTTATTTGATGAAGGTCAGACAAACCAAAGTTATTGGCATTATTAATAAAAATGGTATTGGCATTGGGTACATCAAACCCATTTTCTATAATGGTAGTAGAAACCAGTACATCAAATTCATTGTTCATATAACCAAGAATTAGGGCTTCTAATTTCTTACCTTCCATTTGTCCATGACCAATCCCAATTTTTGCATCAGGAACTAGACGTTGCAACATCCCAGCAACTTCTTTAATATTCTCTATTCTATTATGGATAAAATACACTTGTCCTCCACGAGAAATTTCATAAGAAATAGCATCTCTAATAGTTTCTTCGCTAAAACGGATAACATTCGTTTCAATAGGAACTCTATTTGGTGGAGGAGTACTAATTACTGATAAATCTCTTGCCGCCATTAAACTAAATTGTAGCGTTCTTGGTATAGGAGTTGCGGTAAGTGTAAGTGTATCTACGTTTTCTTTAATTGTTTTTAGTTTATCTTTAATACCAACACCAAATTTTTGTTCTTCATCAATAATTAATAAGCCTAAATCTTTAAATTTTATCTGTTGATTGGTTAATTGATGAGTTCCTATTACAATATCAATACTTCCATCTGCAAGACCATTAATAACTGTATTTTTTTGTTTAGTTGTTCTAAACCGATTTAAATAATCAATCGAAACAGGAAAATTTTTTAATCGTTCTGTAAACGTTTTAAAATGCTGAAAAGCTAAAATGGTTGTAGGTACTAAAATTGCCACTTGCTTACCATTATCTACTGCCTTAAAGGCTGCCCTAATAGCTACTTCGGTTTTACCAAAACCAACATCTCCACACACCAACCTATCCATAGGTTGGTCTTTTTCCATATCTGCTTTTACATCCTGTGTTGTTATAAATTGATCTGGTGTATCTTCATAAATAAAACTAGCCTCTAGCTCGTGCTGAATATGGGTGTCTGGTGCATAAGCAAATCCTTTTTGTAATTTTCTTTTGGCATATAATTGAATTAAATTAAATGCAATATGTTTTACTCTTGCTTTGGTTTTTTGCTTGATTTTTTTCCAAGCCCCAGACCCTAATTTATACACTTTTGGTGGTTTACCATCTTTGCCCTTAAATTTTGATATTTTATGCAATGAGTGAATGCTTACATATAAAATATCTCTATCTCCATAAAAAAGCTTAATAGCTTCTTGCTTTTTACCTTCAACATCAATTTTTTGTAAGCCCCCAAATTTTCCAATTCCATGGTCTATATGCGTTACATAATCACCAACATGAAGATTGTTGAGCTCTTTTAAAGTAATAGATTGTTTTTTTGCATAACCATTTTTTAGTCGAAATTTATAATAACGCTCAAAGATTTGATGGTCTGTATAACAAACTATTTTTTGGTCTTTATCTATAAAACCTTGATACATCGGTAAAATGATAGTTTCAAAATAAACCTCCTCTTTTTGGTCTTCAAAAATATCATGAAACCGTTGTGCTTGTTTTTCATTAGCACACAAAATATAATTATGAAACCCTTGTTGGTGGTGTTTGTTTAAATTTGCTATCAACAAAGAAAATTGTTTATTAAATGACGGTTGTGGTTTGGTGTTGAATATTATATTTTTGAGACCTAGGCTTGTTTTTGAGGAAAAATTTAGTTCACAAAAAGTAAATGCTAATAATTGATTTTTAATCAACTTGCCTGTACAAAATAATTCGGCTGGTTTTGTCTGATTTATTTCTTTTGATAACCCCTCAAAAATAGTTAAAACTTTGTTGTAAAATTTATCAATTCTTCCTGTAAGTACATCAATATTTTTACTAAAAATAACTGTTTTAGACGAAATGTATTTTAAAAAACTTTCTCGTTTTTCTAAGGTCGTTTTATTCTCAATATTAGGTACAATACTAATTTTTTTTAACACCTCATTAGAAAGTTGTGTTGCTACATCAAAAGTACGGATACTTTCAATTTCATCACCAAAAAACTCAATTCTGTACGGTTCATCATTAGAAAAAGAAAAGACATCTATAATACCACCACGTACAGAAAATTCACCTGGTTCTGTTACAAAATCTACTCTATTAAAATGATATTCAAACAAGATTTCATTTACAAAATCTAGTGAAATTTGTTCACCAACAGATGCTTTTAATGTATTTTTTTCTAAAGTTTTTTTGGTTATCACCTTTTCAAAAAGAGCATCTGGGTAGGTAATAATCATTGCAGATTTTCTACGAGAATTAATCCTATTTAGCACCTCAGAACGTAACAATACATTAGCATTGTCTGTTTCTTCAATCTGGTACGGTCTTCGGTAAGAACCTGGGTAAAAAAAAACGTTTTTATCGCCTAATAATTGCTCAAAATCATTCAAATAATAGGCAGCCTCTTCTTTATTATTAAAAATAAGTAAAAAAGGTTTTTCAGCTTCTTTAAAAGTTTCAGAAATAATAAAAGACAACGATGACCCAACCAAATTTGATATTTGAAAATGGTGTTGTTCGTGTTGTAACTCTTCTAAAATCTGTTGTTTTTGAACAGATTTTTGATATTGATTGATAATCGTCTGTTGGTTCAACCGTTTTTATTTTGTGCAAATATAATTCTTTATACAAATTTTAATCATTTTTATTTCTGATATTAGGTAGTTTAGTTACTTTTGCTTAAAAATTAACAAAATGTCAATATCAGATTTATATTCAAGTGGAAAACACAGAGGAGAGTTAGGACACTTTGCAAATATTGTTAGAATTGCAAAAGTAGATAACACCATTACAGAAGGAGAACAAAAATTATTAGATAGATTAGCAAAAAGGTTACATATAAATGAGGTTGAATACCAAATACTATTATACTCTCCAGAAAAATATCCTTTAAACCCACCTGTAAGTTATAATGAACGTATTGAGCGTTTATATTATTTAACAAAAATGATTTTTGCTGATGGAGAAGTAGATAAAAATGAAGTTTTACTAATGAATAAAATTGCTGTTGGGCTTAGTTTTTCTGTGGATAACGCAGAAAAAATATGTGATGAAGCAATACATTTAGTAATGAATGATAATAATTTAAATACTTTTACCAAAGCAATTAAAAAAGTAAACAAAATATAGTTTTTCTTTGCTATTCAAAATATTTAAAAGGCACTTTTATAGTGCTTTTTTTATATATTAATAATATTTTTAGACAAGTCTAAAAATAATTTTATATTTGCATAAATTTATTTATAATAAAATGTTTACTCGCTCAGAAGAAAATTATTTAAAAGAAATTTATCATTTAGAATTTCATTCTAAAAAAGAAATTTCTACCAATGCTATTGCAGAAAAGTTGCAAACAAAAGCATCATCGGTAACCGATATGATGAAGAAATTAGCAGATAAAAAAGTACTAAACTATAAAAGATACCAAGGAGTTACATTAACCGATTCTGGGAAAAAAAATGCAGCAAATATTATTAGAAAACATCGTTTGTGGGAAGTTTTTTTAGTAGAAAAACTCAATTTCTCTTGGGATGAAGTACATGATGTTGCAGAACAGTTAGAGCATATTCAATCCCAAAAATTAATTAATGAATTAGATATTTTTTTAGGACACCCCAAGCGAGACCCCCATGGAGATATAATTCCTGATAAAGATGGAAAAATACAAGAACAGCAACAGGTTTTATTGTCTGATTTACACATAAATGAAAGTGGTATTTGTGTGGGAGTAAAAGATAGTTCTGCTACTTTTTTACAATATTTAGACAAACAAAAAATTGCTTTAGGACAAGAAATTATAACTCTAGGAAAAGAACCTTTTGATGGTTCTTTTATTATCAGAATAGATAAAAAAGAGTTTTCAATATCACAAAAAATTGCTACTAATTTATATGTACAAAAATTATGAGTCTATTTGAGCAATTAATAATATTTGCAAAAGAAAACCCTATTTGGGCAGCTCTATATGCCTCCCTTTTTACATGGTTTTTAACAGCTTTAGGTGCAAGTTTGGTTTTCTTTTTTAAGAAAATGAATAGAGCTTTATTAGATGGAATGCTTGGTTTTACAGGTGGTGTAATGATTGCGGCAAGTTTTTGGAGCTTATTAGCACCAGCTATAGAAAATAGTAAAGGAGAGGGGTTTGTAAAAGTATTTCCATCTGCAATAGGTTTTGGATTGGGAGCTTTGGTATTGTTTGGAATGGATAAAATAATGCCACATTTACATATCAATTTTAAAGAATCTGAAGCAGAAGGTGTAAAAACTGGATGGCACAAAACCATTTTATTGGTATTAGCAATTACCCTACATAATATTCCTGAAGGATTAGCGGTAGGTGTCCTTTTTGGAGCCGCTTCAACTTTGGTAGGTGTAGAGCAAACAGAAATGATTGTTGCTGCAATTTCTTTGGCAGTAGGTATCGGAATTCAGAATTTTCCAGAAGGTTTTGCAGTAGCAATGCCTCTAAGAAGACAAGGTTTGAGCAGGTTTAAAAGTTTTTGGTACGGGCAATTATCTGCAGTAGTAGAGCCCGTTGCAGCAGTTTTAGGAGCTGTTGCAGTATCATTTTTTACACCATTATTACCGTATGCATTAGCATTTGCTGCTGGTGCAATGATTTTTGTAGTGGTAGAAGAAGTGATTCCAGAAACGCAACAAGACAAATACACAGATATAGCAACACTTGGGTTTATTGCAGGCTTTATTGTAATGATGTCTTTAGATGTAGGACTTGGATAAAACCTATTCCCTTCAAAGAGTTTAAACCCCCTTAAGGGGTGAAAAAGAACTATTTTAATAGTATAATTTCTTTCTAAAAACACTACTTTGCATAAAAATAATTCTGTGCAAAAACTCACAACTTTTCAGGTTTACAATGCTTCTGCAGGAAGTGGAAAAACCTTTACATTGGTAAAAGAATATCTAAAAATATTGTTGCAATCAGAAGATGTTTTTAGGTTTCAAAAAATCTTAGCTATTACATTTACCAACAAAGCTGCTGGAGAAATGAAAGAACGTGTCTTAGAAAATTTACACGATTTTTCTGAGGGGAAAGAAAACGATTTATTTCAAATTATTATTAACGAAATTTCTGTTGATAAACCCACTGTTAAAGAACGTAGTAAAAAAATTTTAAACGCTGTTTTACAGAATTATTCTGCATTTTCTATTACAACTATTGATAGTTTTACCCATAAAATTATTAGAAGTTTTTCTTATGATTTAGGGTTGTCGCTCAATTTTGAAGTAGAAATGGATGCAATTTCTTTATTAAACGAAGCAGTAGATGTGTTAATTTCTAAAATAGGAACTGATAAAGAATTGACCAAATTACTCATCGATTTTTCTTTGGACAAAGCAGATAATGATACCTCTTGGGATATTTCTCGAGAACTCAATGAATTTTCTAAAACTTTATTAAAAGAAGATTATATAGAACATTTTAGAAAACTGTCTGATAAGAGTATTAAAGATTTTAGGTCTTTAAAAACTACGTTAGTAAAACATCAATCATTGCTAAAAGAACAGTTGATAGAAATTGGTAAAAGTGGCTTAAAAATCATTGCAACAATGCAATTAGAATATAAAGATTTTTACCGTTCTATGCTACCTAATCATTTTGTTTCTTTGGCTAAAAATCCTGATAAAACTAAATTTTTTGAAGCGAATAAATTACGTGAACGAATTGAAGAAAATAATTTTTATTCCGATTCAAAATCAATAGAAATAAAGGAAACTATAGAAAGTGTTTTACCAGAATTATTGACTTTGTATATGAACTCAGAGCAATTGTACCAGCAATTTTTAATGAACAAATTAGCGTTAAAAAGCATTATTCCACTGGCAGTTTTAACCCATATTAACTCAGAATTAACCACTATTAAAGAAGAAAATAATATTCGATTAAATGCAGAGTTTAATCAATTAATTTCAGACAATATCAAAAATCAACCTGCACCGTTTATTTACGAACGTATCGGGCAAAAATTTATGCATTATTTTATTGATGAAATGCAAGATACATCTGTATTACAATGGCAAAACCTGATTCCATTAATAGATAATGCATTGGCACAAGAAAATAGTAATTTATTGTTAGTAGGTGATGGAAAACAAGCCATTTACCGTTGGCGTGGTGGGAAAGCCGAACAATTTATTGATTTAGGATCTGAAGGAGAAAATGCCAAAAACCCGTTTCATATTACTAAAGAAGTAAAAGATTTAGAAACCAATTACCGTAGCTTTTCTGAGATAATTCAGTTTAATAATCAATTTTTTCAGCACACAGCAAATTTTTTACAAAACGAAGCGTACAAAAAGTTATTTGTTGAAGGGAATAAGCAATTAGAAAATGCTAAAAAAGGAGGATTTGTATCGTTATCTTTTTTAGAAAAAGAAGAAGTGAAAGAGGAAGAAATAATAAAATATCCGAAGAAAGTTTTAGAAATTATTAATTGTCTAGATAAGGGTTTTTCTTTGGGTGATGTTTGTGTATTGGTACGAAAAAAGAAAGATGGTATTGCGGTGGCTAATTATTTGTCAGAAAACGGAATTGACATTGTTTCCTCAGAAACATTATTGCTTCAAAATAGCTCTAAAGTTAATTTTATTATTAATTTATTGCAAGTAATTCAGCATCCAAATGATGAAGAAAGTAAGTTTAAAATACTTTATTTTTTACATAAACATTTGCATATAAAAACTAATAAACACTCTTTTTTAGAAAAATATATACATCAGCAAAATAAAACATTATTTCAGCAATTAACACCTTTTGGAGTTCCCTTTTCTCTTGCTAATTTTTATCAACTTCCGTTTTATGAAAAAATAGAAGAAATTATTAGAAGTTTTTATTTAATAAATTTGTCTGATGCCTATGTTCAATTTTTTTTAGATGTGGTATTAGAGCAACAAAGAAAAGGGACAAGTGTACAAGAATTCTTAGATTTTTGGGAAGAGAACAAACAACATTTAAGTATTGTAGCCCCAGAAACATCTAATGCAGTTCAGGTAATGACCATTCATAAATCAAAAGGGTTAGAATTTCCAGTTGTTATTTTTCCGTATGATTTAAATATTTATACGCAAATAAATCCGAAAGCTTGGTTAAATCATTTGCCTAAAGAAAACTATAACAATTTTAAAGAGCTACTGATACCGTCTAACAAAGAAATTCAGTACGTTAATAAAAGAGGAAAAGAAATATATCAGCAACAGAGAGAGTCCTTAGAATTAGATAATTTTAATTTGTTATATGTTGCGTTAACTCGAGCAGTAGAGCAATTATATATTGTTACTGAAAAGAAAATATCTGCCAGAAACGGAGAGAACACCAACTATTATTCTGGAGTTTTTATCAACTATTTAAAAAGTAAAGATTTATGGAATGATACCCAATTAGAGTATGATTTTGGAAATCATCAAAAGATAAGTCCCCCAGAAACAAAACAAAAATCAGTAGAAATTCAACAACAATTTATTAGTACGCCTTGGCAAGATCATCGTATTTATATGTTAGCTAGTGCCTCAAAATTATGGGATACAAAACAAGGAAATGCTATTGAATTTGGAAATTTAATTCATGAAATGATGGCAAAAATTAGTACTTATCATGATGTAGAAAAAGTAGTAGATCAATATATTGTACAAGGAATAATTGATAAAAAATCATCTGAAGGAATAAAAGAGAAAATTCAAAAAATAGTACATCACCCTAAAATAAAAGAACTATTTTTAGACAAGGTAATCGTTTTTAATGAAAGAGAAATTGTAACTCAAGATAGTCAAATTGTAATTCCAGATAGATTGGTGTTTACAAAAAATAAAGAAGTAACAATTGTAGATTATAAAACAGGAGAAGCATCAAAAAAACATCAACAACAAATACTAAACTATTATAACGTATTGCAATCAATAAATTTTAAAGTAAAAAAACTATACCTTATATATATAGGAGATAAAATTGTTGTTAAAGAAATTTTTAAGACTTTGTAACTTTGTAACTTTACACTTTTTAAATAAAATAATATGTACGGAACAATAAAAGAGCAACTGCAAAAAGAGCTACTACAAATTAAAGAAGCAGGGTTATATAAAACAGAGCACATCATTACATCATCACAAAATGCAATAATAAGAATATCTACAGGAGAAGAGGTAATTAACTTTTGTGCTAATAATTATTTAGGATTATCTAATCATCCAGAGGTAATTCAAGCAGCAAAAGATACAATGGATACACATGGTTACGGAATGTCATCTGTTCGTTTTATTTGTGGTACTCAAGATATTCATAAAAAATTAGAACAGAAAATAGCAGATTTTTATCAAACAGAAGATACCATATTATATGCTGCTGCTTTTGATGCCAATGGAGGAGTTTTTGAACCTTTGCTAACAAAAGAAGATGCAATAATTTCAGACTCATTAAACCATGCTTCCATTATAGATGGAGTCCGTTTATGTAAAGCAGCACGTTACAGATACAATAATAACAATATGGTTTCGTTAGAAGAACAGTTAGTTGAAGCCAACAAACAAAAACATCGATTTAAAATTATTGTAACAGACGGTGTTTTTTCAATGGATGGAATTATTGCTAAATTAGATGAAATTTGTGATTTGGCAGATAAATATGATGCACTAGTAATGGTTGATGAATGCCATGCTGCAGGATATATAGGGAAAACAGGTAGAGGAACAATAGAATTAAAAAATGTAATGAATCGTGTAGATATTGTTACAGGAACTTTAGGGAAAGCATTAGGAGGAGCAATGGGAGGCTATACAACAGGAAAAAAAGAAATTATAGAAATTTTAAGACAACGCTCTAGACCGTATTTATTTTCAAACTCATTAGCACCAGCAATTGTAGGAGCCTCTTTAAAAGTGTTTGACTTATTATTTAATGATACCACATTACGAGATCAATTAGAATCAAATACAAACTATTTTCGTTTAGAAATGGAAAAAGCTGGATTTGATTTAGTGGGAGCTAATGCAGCCATTGTGCCAATAATGTTATATGACGCTAAATTGGCACAAAAAATGGCTTCACTATTATTAAAAGAAAAAATTTATGTGATAGGGTTCTTTTACCCTGTTGTACCAAAAGAAAAAGCAAGAATACGTGTTCAGTTGTCTGCCTCACATACAAAAACCCATTTAGATAAAGCAATTGTTGCTTTTGTAAAAGTAGGAAAACAACTAAATATTATTTAGAATAAAAATAAAAAACTTGCAGATTTAATAAGTTTTTGTAAATTTGTCTTTGTAGATAAGAATTAACAACTTATTTTTGCATATTATAATAATGAACTTTTTAACTTAAAAATTTAATAATGAAACGATTAAAATTGGCTGTGATAGCTATGTTTGCGTTAGTAACGGTTAGTAACGTAAACGCACAGGATGAAAACAATCCTTGGGTAGTAGGTTTTGGTATTAATACTGTAGATGTAAGAGCATACACTAAAAGCTATGGTACCATTTTAAAAGATTATATTGGAACAAAAGAATGGGGTGGTAATACTATACCTTCTATTTCTAGAATTTCAGTAGACAGATATTTAAGCGATGGGTTTACATTGCAATTATCAGGATCTTTAAATAGATTAAAAACACTTTTTGAAAAAAATGATGTTGATGTTATTTACTATTCAATTGATGCAATTGCAAAGTATGATTTAAATAATTTATTTGGAGATACCTCATGGTTTGATCCTTATGTAGATTTAGGGGGAGCTTATCAATCTATTGATAGTAAAAGAGATGTTGTTTTAGTAGCAGGTTTTGGATTTAACACTTGGTTTAATGAAAATTTAGGACTTAATTTCCAATCAAACTACAAACATGGTTTTAATCATGGAGGACGTGATGTTTTTCAACACACTCTAGGTTTAGTATTTAAATTTGGCGGAAAAGATTCAGACGGAGATGGTGTATTTGACGAAGATGATGCTTGTCCAGAAGTTCCAGGATTAAAATCATTCAATGGTTGTCCAGATTCAGATGGAGATGGAGTTAAAGATTCAGACGATGCTTGTCCAGAAGTTCCTGGTTTAGCAACATTAAATGGTTGTCCAGACTCAGATGGAGATGGAGTAGCTGATAAAAATGATATGTGTCCTCATACAAAAGGAACAAAAGCTAACAAAGGTTGTCCAGACTCAGATGGAGACGGTGTAGTTGATAAAGATGATAAATGTCCTACTACTGTAGGTCCTTCTGCTAACGGTGGATGTCCATGGGCAGATACAGACGGAGATGGCGTATTAGATAAAGATGATAATTGTAAAAATGAGGTAGGACCTGCATCAAACAAAGGTTGTCCAGAACCAGTAATTAAAGAAGATGCAAGAAAATCTATTGGAGCTTTTGCTAAGAAAATTTTATTTAACTCAAGTAAATCTTCATTCAAACTAGGTGTTACAAGACAATTGGATGGTATTATAAGAGTAATGAATAATTACCCTAGAGCTAATTTTACAATAGAAGGACATACAGATAGTGCAGGTAGAGCTTCGAGCAACTTAAGACTATCTCAAAGAAGAGCAGAAGCTGTTATGAACTACTTTGTTAGAAATGGTATTACATCATCTAGATTAAATGCTATAGGTTATGGTGAAGATATACCAATTGACACTAATAAAACAAGAGCTGGTAGAGCTAACAACAGAAGAGTAACTGTTAAAGTTTCTAACTAATCTTTAAAAGTTTTAACTAACTATTTAAAATAAAACCTCATCAAAATTGATGAGGTTTTATTATATAATAAATTTAAAAACTGCATAAGAAAAATAACAAAAAACGCTTTTTCAGTTCCATTAAATATTTTACCTTTGCACCTTAAAATTATAAGGTTAATATCCTATAATAAAATAAATAACTTAATTAGATGAATATGTCTACAATAACAGGTAAAGTATCTCAAATTATTGGTCCAGTAATTGATGTTGAATTCCATTCAGAATCAGAATTACCAAAAATTTATGATTCATTAGAAATCAAAAAAGAAGATGGTTCGCTTTTAGTTTTAGAAGTGCAATCTCATATTGGAGAAGATACGGTACGTACCATTTCTATGGATGCTACTGATGGATTAAGTAGAGGTACAGAAGTAACTGCTACAGGAAATCCAATTCAAATGCCAATTGGAGATGATATTTATGGTCGTTTATTTAACGTAATTGGTGATGCTATTGATGGTCTTGGAGATTTGCCAAAAACAGGTAAAAACGGAATGTCTATTCACAGAAGTGCTCCTAAATTTGAAGATTTATCTACATCAACAGAAGTATTATTTACAGGAATTAAAGTAATTGATTTAATTGAGCCTTATGCAAAAGGAGGGAAAATTGGATTATTTGGAGGAGCAGGAGTTGGTAAAACAGTACTAATTCAAGAATTAATTAACAATATAGCAAAAGGACACGGAGGATTATCTGTATTTGCAGGAGTTGGAGAAAGAACTCGTGAAGGAAATGATTTACTTAGAGAAATGCTAGAGTCAGGAATTATCAAATATGGTGATGACTTTATGCATTCTATGGAAGACGGAGGATGGGATTTATCTAAAGTTGATAAAGCAGGGATGAAAGAATCAAAAGCAACTTTTGTCTTCGGACAAATGAATGAGCCTCCAGGTGCACGTGCACGTGTTGCATTGTCTGGGCTAACCATTGCAGAGTATTTTAGAGATGGAGCTGGAGATGGTCAAGGAAAGGATGTACTTTTCTTTGTAGATAATATTTTTCGATTTACCCAAGCAGGTTCAGAGGTATCAGCACTATTAGGACGTATGCCATCAGCGGTAGGATATCAACCAACATTAGCAACAGAAATGGGTGCAATGCAAGAGCGTATCACATCAACTAAAAAAGGATCAATAACCTCTGTACAAGCAGTTTATGTACCTGCGGATGATTTAACAGATCCTGCACCAGCTACAACATTTGCTCACTTAGATGCAACAACAGTATTATCTCGTAAAATTGCTGAATTAGGTATTTATCCCGCAGTAGACCCATTAGATTCTACTTCTAGAATTTTAACTGCAGACATTTTAGGCGATGATCACTACAACACAGCACAAAAAGTAAAAGAAATTTTACAACGTTATAAAGAGTTACAAGATATTATTGCCATTTTAGGAATGGAAGAATTATCTGAAG
>CAZZPG010000039.1:0-14118 GCA_964655975.1 uncultured Flavobacteriaceae bacterium | reverse complement strand
TCCATAAGAAGTAATATTTTTTACACTTCCTTCTAAGATTTGTCCTTTTTCTAATTTTGAAATAATTTTTTTCTTTTGTTCTTCTAATTCTGCTTCAATAATTGCTTTGTGAGATACAACAACATTTTTATATTCTTGATTGATTTTAACAACTTTGAATTCCATGTTTTTCTCAACATATAAATCGTAGTCTCTAATTGGCTTAACGTCAATTTGAGAACCTGGTAAAAATGCTTCAATTCCAAAAACATCTACAATCATACCTCCACGAGTTCTACATTTTACAAACCCATTAACAATTTCTCCTGTTTCATGTGCATTATTTACTCTTTCCCAAGCCTTTATTACTCTTGCTTTTCTATGAGATAATACCAATTGACCAGAACTATCTTCTCTTTTATCAACCAATACCTCTACCTTGTCTCCAACAGATAAACTAGGGTTGTAACGGAATTCATTTAATGAAATTACCCCTTCAGATTTAGAATTGATATCAATAATTGCATCTCTATCTGTAATTCTTACAACAGTACCATCAATTACATCTCTTTCGTTTACAAAACCTACAGTTCCTTCTAAGGCTTTTTCAAATTCTTTTAATTTTTCTTCATCCACAGCTTCAATACCTTCTTCGTATTTGTGCCAATTAAATGATGTTAAAAATTCTTCTGGGTTTACAGCCTCCACAACTGGTACTGTTTCTTGAGTTACTTCTGTAACAACAACTTGCTCTTCAGTGTTTTTTGTTTCTTCAGACATTTTTTAAATATTTTTTTGTATCTTATTGTTATTCAGATTTTTAACGACTATAACGCAAAGAGAAATTTATATAACTTTATATTTTAATACCCTTTCTTAAATCTGTTCTCGTAAAAAAGGAGTGCAAGTTTACAAAATTTACTTGATTTACAAGCCATTAGAATAAACTAATTTTTATTTGATTTTCTGTTTTTCAAAAAACTACCTTTGCTTTTTAATTTTGGATGATTTCTTAGAAATGGATAAAAAAATACAAAAGTTGATTAATCTTGGTAAAATGCTTCCATTAATGGAGGAGTTTTACACCATTCAAGGCGAAGGTTTTTATACAGGTACTGCCGCATATTTTATTAGAATTGGTGGTTGCGATGTGGGTTGTCATTGGTGCGATGTAAAAGAAAGTTGGAATGCCAAACTACATCCACCAACATTATCAAATACCATTGTTGATAATGTGAAAAAATATACAAATACAGTAGTTATTACTGGTGGAGAACCCTTAATGTGGTCTATGGATTATATTACTAATCTACTTCAAAAAAACAATATTAAAACTCATTTAGAAACTTCTGGGGCGTATCCTTTTTCTGGTATTTGGAATTGGGTTTGTTTATCACCAAAGAAAACAAAATTACCTTTAAAAAAAGCATATAAAGAAGCTGATGAATTAAAAATGATTATTCATAATAAAAATGATTTTCTTTTTGCTGAAGAACAAGCTAAAAAAGTTTTAAACAATTGTATGCTCTTTTTACAGCCAGAATGGAGTAAAAAAGAAAAAATGACCAAGTTAATTGTAGATTATGTGATGAAACACCCTAAATGGAAAATTTCTTTACAAACACATAAGTATTTAAACATTCCTTAATTACTACACTTTTTTATCTCTCTCATAGAATAATTATACTAAAAACTCAAATAAATTAGGTTTATCATTTAAGTATTCTCCATAAAAATTATGTGCTTTCATTCTTTTTATTAAGGGTTTTAAATCTTCTTTTCTTTCTAGCTCAATACCTACTACAGCAGGGGCATTTTCTCTACTTGTTTTTTTAGAGTATTCAAAAAAAGTGATATCGTCATTTTTTCCTAAAATATCTGCAACAAATTCTTTTAAAGCTCCTGCTCTTTGAGGAAATCGAATAATAAAATAATGTTTTAATCCGTTGTATAACAACGCTCGTTCTTTAATTTCTGGAGTTCTAACAATATCATTATTACTACCACTAACAACGCAAACTATATTTTTCCCTCTAATTTCATCAGCAAATAAATCTAATACCGCAATGGTTAATGCACCTGCAGGTTCTACAACAATGGCATCTTTATTATATAAATCTAATATTGTTTGACACACTTTTCCTTCTGGTACTGTAACTATTTTATCTAAATTTTCTTTACAAATTGCAAAAGTTAACTCACCCACTTGTTGTACCGCAGCACCATCTATAAATTTATCTATTGATGCTAATTTTACATTTTCCCCTTTCTCAAAAGCTGTTTTCATTGAAGGTGCTCCTGCTGGCTCAACTCCTACAATTTTTGTTTCTGGTGATAAAATTTTAAACACACTAGATAAGCCAGATGCCAATCCCCCTCCACCTACAGGCACAAAAACATAATCTATTTTTGTAGTAGCTTGTTCTAAAATTTCTAAGCCGATGGTAGCTTGTCCTTCAATAATTTTTTTATCATTAAACGGATGTACAAATGTTTTGCCTAAATTGTCGCACAGTTTTTTTGCTTCGTAATATGCATCATCAAACGTATCTCCAACCAACTGAATATCTACATAACCATTTCCAAACATTTTTACTTGTTCTATTTTTTGTTTGGGTGTAGGCGATGGCATAAAAACTGTACCTTGTATTTGTAAATGATTGCATGCAAAAGCTACACCTTGAGCATGATTACCAGCACTTGCACATACAATTCCTCTATTTCTTTCTACTGTAGATAAAGAGCTAATTTTATTATAAGCTCCTCTTATTTTATAAGAACGGACTTGTTGTAAATCTTCTCTTTTTAATAATATATTCGCATTAAATTGTTGCGAATAGTTTAAGTTTTTTAACAAAGGTGTTGCTACAACTACCTTTTCTATGGCAGTTGCAGCTTCCTTTACATTTTGTAAACGAACGCTATATGTTGTTTTTGTTTGCATTTTTTATCAAACTTACTACTAGTTTTTACTTATTTTATACTTGTTTAATGAAAAGCTACAGTTTCTCTCTCTACGCCAACATGTAAAGACTTCATTGCACTCATAGAAGTACGCAACGATTTTCCGATGTTTTCTATCGTATGATTTTGAATGGCTTCGTTTACAGCAATCAACTCATGGTTGTCTACTTGATTATCTTCTGAAAAAGATTTTCCAATTACAGAAGTCTCTTGAGAGTTTACAAAATCTTCTACCAATGGTTTGCATGCATGATCAAATAAATAGCATCCATATTCTGCTGTATCAGAAATAATTCTATTCATTTCAAATAATTTTTTTCTTGCAATGGTATTTGCTATTAATGGTAATTCATGTAACGATTCATAATAAGCAGACTCTTCTTTAATACCAGATTTTACCATTGTATCAAAAGCCAGCTCTACTCCTGCTTTTACAAAAGCAACCATTAAAACACCATGATTAAAATATTCTTGTTCAGAAACTTCTTGTACTGTTGCTGTTGTTTTTTCGAAAGCAGTTTCTCCAGTAGCTGCACGCCATTTTAATAAATTTACATCATCATTCCCCCAATCGTCCATCATGGTTGCAGAAAAATGCCCTGACATAATATCATCCATATGTTTTTGAAATAAAGGCCCCATTATTTTCTTTAATTCTTCTGATAATTGATAGGCTTTAATTTTTGCTGGATTAGACAAACGATTCATCATATTTGTAATCCCTCCATGTTTTAAAGCTTCTGTGATGGTTTCCCAACCATACTGAATTAATTTAGCAGCATATGGTGCATCAATTTTTTCAGCTACCATTTTATCAAAAGATAAAATAGAAGCCGTTTGTAAAACACCACATAAAATGGTTTGTTCTCCCATTAAGTCTGATTTTACTTCGGCTACAAATGATGATTCTAATACCCCTGCTTTATCACCTCCTGTTGCTACTGCATAGGCTTTTGCTTGTGCCCATCCTTTATTTTCTGGGTTATTTTCTGGATGCACAGCTATTAATGTTGGCACCCCAAAACCACGCATATACTCTTCTCTTACTTCTGTGCCTGGGCTTTTGGGAGCAACCATAATTACCGTAAGGTCTTTTCTAATTTGTGTACCTTCTTCTACAATATTAAATCCGTGAGAATATGATAAAGTTGCTCCTTTTTTCATTAAAGGCATTACAGCTTTTACCACATTGCTATGTTGTTTGTCTGGTGTTAGATTTAAAACCAAATCTGCAGTAGGAATCATTTCTTTGTAGTTTCCTACCTTAAAATTATTTTCTGTTGCGTTTAAATACGAAGCTCTTTTTTGTGCAATTGCTGCATCACGTAGTGTATAAGAAACATCTAACCCAGATTCTCTCATGTTTAAGCCTTGGTTTAGACCTTGTGCTCCACAGCCAATAATTACTATTTTTTTTCCTTTTAACGCAGTTACTCCTTCGCTAAATTCTGAAGGATTCATTAATCTACATTTACCTAATTGATTTAATTTCCCTGCTAAAGATAATGTATTAAAATAATTTGTTGCCATTTTTTAGTTGTTATAGGTTGCTAATATTTTTGATATTTCCATTTTTTCTTTGGTAATTGCAATACGTCCAGATCGTACAAACTGCATAATACCATACTTATTTAATTTATGATATACTTTTTCTATATCTTCCTTATTTCCAGATTTTTCTAAAACAAAAAAATCTTTATTAATATTAATAACTCTAGTATCACTATTGTTAATAATTTTTTGAATTTCATCTGTTCCCATTAACAATTCAGAATTTAATTTAAACAAGCAAGACTCTTGATAAACAGTGTTTTCATCTGTATGATAATACGCTTTAATAACCTCTACTTGTTTTTCTATTTGACCAATAATTCGTTGTACTTGATCTTCGGTAATTTTCACTAAAATTGTAAATCTAGATACACTTTTTATTTCAGATTTAGAAATATTTAAACTCTCTATATTTATATGTCTTTTTAAAAATATTGCCGATATTCTATTTAATAAACCAATATTATTTTCTGTATAAATAGAAATTGTATATGTTTGTTTTGTTTTCATAATTATTTAAGTCTTACTTCTGATACTGATGCTCCCGTAGGTACCATCGGAAATACATTTCCTTCTTTTTCTACTCTTACTTCTAAAAAATACGATTCTTTAGAGGCTACCATTGCAGCCACAGCATCTGCCAATTCTTCTCTTTTAGTAACCAGTTTTGTTTTAAAATGATATCCTTTGGCAATGGTTATAAAATCTGGATTTGTCATTACTGTAGATGCATATCTTTTATCAAAAAACAACTCTTGCCATTGGCGCACCATCCCTAAAAATTCATTATTTAAAATAACCATTTTAACGGCTGCTTGGGTTTGAAAAACAGTACCCATTTCTTGAATATTCATTTGCAAACCACCATCTCCCATTACTGCAATTACTTCTCTTTCTGGTTGCCCCATTTTTGCTCCAATAGCTGCTGGCAAGCCAAAACCCATAGTCCCTAAACCCCCAGAAGTAATATTACTTCTAGTTTTAGTATATTTTGCATATCTATTGGTTATCATTTGATGCTGACCAACATCTGTAACCACAATAGCATTTCCTTTGGTTTCTTTATTTATTTGATGTATCACCTCGCCCATAGTTAATCCTTCTTTAGATGGTGCAATATCATTTTTAATAACCTGCTCATATTCAATTTTATGTAAATCTGTGAATTTTTGTATCCAATCTGAATGATTATTCTTATTTACCAATGATAAAATTTGAGCTAAAGTCTCTTTAACATCACCTAAAACAGCTACTTCTGTTTTTACATTTTTATCAATTTCTGATGGATCAATATCAAAATGAATAACCTTAGCTTGTTTTGCATATCTACTTAAATCTCCAGTAACTCGATCATCAAAACGCATTCCAATAGCTATCAACACATCGCAACTGTTTGTTAATATATTTGGAGCGTAATTACCATGCATCCCTACCATACCAAAATGCAATGGATGTGCTGTTTCTAATGCTGATAATCCTAAAAGTGTACTAGCAACAGGAATATTCGTTTTTTCTATAAATGTTTTAAACTCTTCTTCTGCACTTCCAAGAATAACTCCTTGTCCAAAAACAATAAAAGGCTTTTTTGCAGTATTAATAAGCGTTGCTGCTTCTTGTAGTTTTGATAGATTAACACTAGGAACAGGATTATAACTTCTTATAAAATTACATTTTTGGTATTGAAAATCTAGCATTTCAAACTGTGCATCCTTTGTAATATCAATTAATACAGGCCCAGGACGACCAGAGCGTGCAATATAAAATGCTTTTGCTAAAATTGTTGGGATTTCTGCTGCTTTGGTAATTTGATAATTCCATTTAGTAACGGGTGTAGAAATGCCAACAATATCTGTTTCTTGAAATGCATCTGAGCCTAATAAATGACTTGCTACTTGACCTGTTATACATACCAAAGGAGTAGAATCTATTTGTGCATCTGCAATACCCGTAATTAAATTGGTAGCCCCAGGGCCAGAAGTGGCTATTACAACTCCTACTTTTCCTGTTGCTCTTGCATATCCTTGTGCGGCATGAGTTGCTCCTTGCTCATGACGAGAAAGTACATGATGTAATTCTTTTTGATACTTATACAACTCATCATAAACAGGCATAATTGCACCACCTGGATAGCCATAAATTAAATCTATATTTTCTTTAATTAATGATTTAACTATTGCTTCTGAGCCAGAAATATGCACTAATTTCTTTATAGGTTTTTTTTCTTTTACTTGTGTTTTTGCTTTCATAATTCTTATTTCTTTTAATCTTATAGATTTTAAAATCTACAAGGGTTAAAAACTAAAATTCATCTGTTACGCATCCATTAGATGCAGATGATACTGTTTTTGCATATTTATATAAAACACCTCTATTTACTTTTAAAGGGGGAACTTTCCATTCTTTTTTTCTTATTGATAATTCTTCTTCTGAAACTTCTAAAGAAATAGAATTATCGGTTGCATTAATTGTTATTATATCACCATCTTTTACCAAAGCAATTGCACCACCGTCTTGAGCCTCTGGAGTGATGTGTCCTACTACAAAGCCGTGTGTTCCTCCAGAAAAACGACCATCGGTAATTAAAGCGACTTCTTTACCTAAACCTGCTCCCATAATAGCAGCAGTTGGTTTTAACATTTCTGGCATTCCAGGGCCTCCTTTTGGGCCTTCATAACGAATCACTACAACATCTCCTTTTTGCACCAATCCATCTCTAATACCATCATTTGCTAAAAACTCTCCTTCAAAAACTTTTGCTTTTCCTGTAAAGACCAATCCTTCTTTTCCTGTTATTTTTGCTACAGCACCTTCTTCTGCAAGATTACCATACAACATTCTTAAATGACCTGTTGCTTTTATAGGATTTTCAATAGGTTTTATTACATCTTGTCCTTCTTCTAAATCTGGGACATCTTTTAGATTTTCTTCCATGGTTTTTCCTGTTACGGTTAAACAATCTCCGTGAATAAATCCTTTTTTTAATAAATATTTTAATACGGCTGGTATACCTCCTACTCTATGTATATCTTCCATTAAGTATTTTCCACTCGGTTTTAAATCAGCTAAAAATGGTGTAGTATCAGAAATTTTTTGAAAATCTTCTAGAGTAAATTTAACATTAGCTGCTCTTGCAATTGCTAAAAAGTGTAAAACTGCATTGGTAGAGCCTCCAAGAATTGTAACCAATCGAACGGCATTTTCTAATGATTTTTTGGTAACAATATCAGAGGGTTTTATATCTTTTTCTAATAAAGTTCTTAGCATTTTACCTGCTTCGACACTTTCTGCTTCTTTTTCCCAACTAATTGCTGGGTTTGAAGAATTATAAGGCAAACTCATTCCTAGAGCTTCTATTGCAGATGCCATGGTGTTGGCAGTGTACATACCTCCGCATGCTCCTGCACCTGGGCACGCATTTTCTATCACACTTTGGTATTCATCATCATCTATAGTTCCTGCTACTTTTTCTCCCCAAGCCTCAAAAGCAGAAACAATATCTAGTTTTTTTCCGTTATGGCATCCAGAGGCAATAGTACCTCCGTAAACCAAAATAGAGGGTCTATCTAACCGTAACATTGCCATTAAAGCTCCTGGCATATTTTTATCGCATCCAACAACGGTAACTAGACCATCATAAGCTAAGGCTTGCACTACAATTTCCATAGAGTCTGCAATTACATCTCTAGAAGGTAATGAATAACGCATTCCTGGAGTTCCCATAGAAATTCCGTCACTTACACCAATGGTATTAAAAATTAATCCAACAATATTTGCATCTAATGTTCCTTTTTTTACCAATTTAGCTAAATCATTTAAGTGCATATTACACGGATTTCCTTCATATCCTGTACTTGCAATACCTACTAGGGGTTTATTAAAATCTTCTTTTGTTAAACCTATGGCATGTAACATTGCTTGTGCTGCAGGTTGAGTATCATCTTGTGTTACTTGTTTGCTATATTTATTTAATTCCATTTTAACTTATTTCTACTTTTATCAATCAAAATTAATTTTTTACTTTTTTTTAAATTCTATTTTTCCTTTTATTTCACTATTTCTATTTCAGCAATTCTCATTATAACTTGTTAATTTTATGCGTTTTACATTAATAGTTCTACAATATCCAAAAATAAAAAAAACCTATATCTAACATAGATACAGGCTTCATTTTTATTCCCAAGCATCTGTATCAGCATATTGGTGAATATATAATGACAATTATGATGATACTAATTTCTTTCATCTGTTTGTTTGTTTTCGATTATAAAAAAAGCTTTCCAAAATTTGGAAAGCTTTTAAATATTTTAATATATGACTTTCCTTATCCTTGTAAATTAATTACAATGACAATGATAGAAATAGTATTTAAAATTTGTGTTTTCATTTTATTAGGCAAATATTTAATTATTTTTTGAATTATTCAACTATTTTTTAAAAAATTATTTTTTATATCTTAATTTGCCTAACTCTATGCCTATGGCAGTTCTTGCAAGCATTGTAAAAATTAAGGTTCCCATTGCCCAAATACCAAGTGTTACTCCTATTTCAACCCAAGTTGGGGTATATTCTGCAATTTTACCATAGGGTCCTGGAATAAACCCTGGTACTATTAATCCAAAGCCTTTTTCTATCCAAATAGCAATAAATAAAATTGTACAGGCAAAAAATAAAATTTTAAAATTATTTCTTAGTTTATGAAACGTTAGAATAATTGTAGCTAAAATGTTTAAGGAGATTGATGTCCAAATCCAAGGAAATAATGCGTCTTTCCCATCTAATCCAAAGAATAAATAATAAGCACTTTCACTATGGTGTGTTGGTGCATAAAATTCTTTAAAAACTTCAGAAAATAGCATAATTAAATTAATTTGAGCAGCAACTGTAACTACCATTGCTAATTTTTTAATTGTTTTATTGGTAATTTTAAAATCTGTATGTGTTCTAATAATAGCTAATATTAAAATAATTAATGCGGGTCCTGCAGCAAATGCCGAGGCTAAAAATCGAGGCCCTAACAAGGCATTATTCCAAAATGGTTTTGCTTGTAAACCTTGGTATAAAAATGCTGTTACTAAGTGAATACCTACCGCCCAAAATACAGAAATTAAGGCTCCTGGTATATAGACTTTCTTTTTTGCTTTTTTATTTTGGTAATGTCTATATAAAATGTATAAAGGTATAGTTATGTTTATAAATAAATATCCACTTAATGCCAGTACATCCCAAGTTAGCATTGAGTTAGGGAAATTAAAAACCCCAATTCCTGGAATCATATGCCAAAGTACAGAAGGTCCTCCCATATCTGCAATTACAAAGGCTAAACACATAAAAAGTGCTGCTACGGCTACTCCTTCGCCTATTAAAACAGCTTGTTTAAAATCCATATCTTTTAGTACATAAGTTGGCATAACCAACATTACTGCTGCTGCTGCAACACCTACTAAAAAGGTAAAATTTGAAATATACAAACCCCAACTAACTCTATCTGTCATACCAGTAGCACTTAATCCTTCTTTTATTTGAATTGAGTAGCAATACATACCAACTAACATTATAAAGGTTAGGAATGCCATCCAAAGATGATATTTTTTAGAACCATGAGTTATGGTGTCTAAACTGTCTTTTACTAAACTTATAAATACTTTCATTATTTTTTAAATAAAGTTCTTTTAATTATTAATCCATAAAGTACCAAAACTTTGGTTCTGTCCCTAAATCTTCTTTTAGTCTAAATACTTTTTTGTTTTCTAACACCCAACGTATAGTACTATTTGGGTCTAAAAGGTTACCAAAAATACGTGATCCAGTAGGGCAAGCTTCTACACATGCTGGGTTTTTACCTTCTCTTGAGCGTTGTACACAAAAAGTGCATTTTTCCATTACTCCTTTTTTACGCATTCTATTTCCTAAATAGTGCTGTTTTTTATTTACCTCCTCTACGGGTACCTCTGGAGTAGCCCAATTAAAACGTCTTCCATCATAAGGGCATGCTGCCATACAGTATCTACAACCAACACACCAATCATAATCAATTACAACTAAGCCGTCTTTATCTCTCCAAGTGGCTTGTACTGGGCATACTTCTACACAGGGTGGGTTATCGCAATGAAAACATTGTGTACCCATATAAAAATGACCTTCTGCAGGAACTTCATGGTAATAATTATCATCAGATTCATTAAAATTAAAACCATTACCATCTTTCATTTCATGAATACGAATGTATTGCATTTGCGATTTTCTGTCTTGGTTATTTTCTTCAATACAAGCACTCACACAATCCATATAGCCTTGACATTTAGAAATGTTAAAGGCGTACCCAAACAAAACATCTTCGTCTGCATTTTTATGCGACATACTTATATTTTTGCCTGTTCGTAATTGGTAAGATTTTACCAACCTATTTACTGTTGCTTCTTTCTCCTCATTGGTCATTAATTTATAGTTTCCTTTAAATTGTTCTTCCCAATCTATTTGTGCTTTTTCTTTACGTTCATCTCCTGCAACCATACTACAAGATGTGGTAACTGCTCCTGCTCCTATTAATAAACTTGCTGTTAGTTTTTTAAATGCAGATCGTCTATCCATTTTAACATCAAAAACTTGATCAAAACCATCCTTTTTTACTTCGGATGATTTTTTTACTGGCATAGAATGAGAGTTACATCCTTCTAAATTATCAGTACAGTCACAAGAGTGTGATTCTTTCTTTTTTAGAGAATTTATATTTTTTAAGGAATACCATTTTTTATTATTACTGCTCATAATAGTTGTTTATGAATATATAAATGATGTATTATTTTCGTTCTTTTTCGTATTGTGTATTAAATCTATCTGGAAATCGAGATTCAAAATGAGGCTTATGTGGATTATGACAATTTACACATGTATTAGACACTCTAGGAGGTGTCCATCCTCCTAATCTCTTACCATGAGCTCCTCCTTTCCAGTCATTAAATTGCTTAGAATGGCACTGACTACAAACATTATAACTGTTATTAAAATCAATTGTTTTATGTGTTAATGAGGTTAAATTATTCAAGTTTTTTTCATCATGGCACGTTGCACAATTCATAGTATTTTCATTGGCATGATTCAATAAAATATCCCAATGTGCCTTTTTACCACTTCTTGTTCCTTTTAATTCTTTTATTGATTTTGTATGACACTCTGTACAAGCATACGACACTATCTGACTCTTACGTTCTGGAATTAAAAAAGTATGATTTCCTTCAGTAATTTCAATCGTTTTTAGTTCATTCAAATAAACTCCTGAAGGTGTTGCAGTTGTTTTTTGATAGGTTTTAGATCTTGCTTCAATCCTATCCATAACACTATGATATTCTTCTTTTTGATTTTTACATGAAAACAATAAAATAATTGCTAATGAATATCTTAATATTTTTAAAGTATTTTGCATATTAATTTCCTCTTTTAAAAATTCCATTATCTACTGAATTTACATCTTTTGGTACATGACATTGTCTACAATTTACACGTTCTGGATGCGAAACACGTATTTCTTTTGGTGCACTAGGTCCTGCATGACATGCCAAACAATTCTCTCTCATTTTAATTTGATGAGGTATCATTGGTGGACTTGTTAATAATGCTTTGTTTATACCAACTCTTGGAGCTAATACTTTAGTAAATATATTTGCTACAAATTCCTTTTTTGTTATTTGTGCTACATGGCATTGCCTACAATTAGTTAACTCTGGATGTGGTGTTACGGGGGCATATGCTTTATATTTTGATACAAACCCTCCATTAGCATGACATTTTAAACAGGTTTTTCCACCTACATTTCCATCTGTTAAAATGGTATGAGGAATTGATGGTGGTGCTCCTGGAAAAGCTCTATTCTTATAATACGTTTTTAAAGTTCGTTGATGAGCTTTATCAACTGGCATTTTTGAATAATCTATTGCATATTTTGACCGTTTAAATACTCCTACTTCTGATGGAATAATTGCTGTTTCTGAGTTGTTTGAAACAGGAATATAAGCTTCTTCCAACCCCTCGTAATAACTGTAATTCCAAATAGCAATAAAGGCTATAAAAAGAAGTACAAATAATGATATAATTCCTAATCGTTTCATAATTACACTTTTTCAACTTTAACAGCACATTTTTTATAGTCTGGCTCTTTTGATATTGGACAAAATGCGTCTAATGTTACTTCATTAATTAACATACTTTCATCAAAAAAGGGTACAAATACTTGCCCTCTAGTGGGCAACCCTCTTTGATTTATTGATGCAGGTAGTATGGTTGTTCCTCTACGTGATATTACTTTTACTTTTTCTCCATTACTAATTCCTAGTTTTTTTGCATCATCTGGATGTAATTCTACATAAGCATTTGGTACTGCTTTGTGCAAAACAGGTATTCTACGGGTCATAGAACCTGTGTGCCAATGCTCTATAACACGCCCTGTGTTTAGCCAAAAAGGGTATTCATTATCTGGGCTTTCTGCAGCTGGTTCATAAGGTCTTTGCCAAATAACTGCTTTTCCGTCTGGTTTTCCATAGAAATGAAAATCTTCTCCATTTTTACATGCAGGGTCATATTTAGAGTTAAACCTCCATTTGGTAGATTTACCATTTACATAAGGCCACATGGCTCCTGCTTCTTTTTTCAACACTTCTAACGGTGCCATACCGTGTTTTGCTCCTTTATGAAATTGGCGATATTCATTAAAAATTTCTTCTACGTGGGTTTCTTTTTTATAGGGAAATAAATCTCCATATCCCATGCGTTTGGCTACTTCTATTGTTTGCCACGCATCATCCATAGTATCTCCTGGACCTTCTACCATTTTTTGCCAATATTGGGTACGTCTTTCAGAGTTACCATACAGTCCTCCTTTTTCTATATGCCATGATGCTGGTAAAATTACATCTGCAATATCTGATGTTGGTGTTGGAAATACATCAGAAACAACTACAAAACAAGAATCTTTTTTCATTCCATTTGTGTAACGTCCTACTTTGGGTAAGGATACCATTGGATTGGTTACTTGTGTCCAAATAAACTTAATATCTCCTCTATCTACTGCTCTAAACATTTCTGTAGCATGATAGGTTGGTTTTGCTGGTATACGTTCATAAGGTACTTTCCAAATTTTTGCTGCCAAACGTCTGTGTTTTTCTTTCATGACTACACCTTTTGGCAACTTATGTGTAAAAGTTCCTACTTCTCTTGCTGTACCACAAGCAGATGGTTGTCCTGTTAAAGAAAATGGACCATTACCTGGTTGTGAAATTTTACCTGTTAATAAATGAATGTTATATACTAAATTATTTATCCAAGTTCCTCTTGTATGTTGATTCATTCCCATACACCAATATGATACTACTTTTTTATTTGGATCGCCATAAATAGAGGCTAAATATTTTATATCTTTTACTGATACTTTAGAGTATTTTGCTACTTTTTCTGGTGTGTAATCTTCTAAGAAATTTTTATATTCTTCAAAAGAAATTTTACTTGGTTTGTCTTTAAATTTAAATTTATCTTCTGTACCGTAACCCATTTTTGTTAATCCTTTGCTAAAATTACAATGTTTTTTTACAAAGGTTTTGTTTATCCAACCGTTATTAATTATTTCATAACAGATTG
>CAZZPG010000038.1:0-14148 GCA_964655975.1 uncultured Flavobacteriaceae bacterium | reverse complement strand
ATCTCTTCCAATAATAAAGGCTTCTGCTAATCCGTTTGGTGCTTCTTGAACTGCATACTTAAATGTGCATCCTAATTTTTTTCCATTTCCTAACAATTTTTTAAATAACGGAAGGTCTTGAGGTGTAGAAATAATTAAAATTTCATTAATTCCTGATAATAACAATACTGATAATGGATAATAAATCATAGGTTTGTCATATATGGGCATTAATTGTTTGCTAACTGCCAATGTTAGTGGGTGTAATCTTGTACCTGATCCTCCTGCTAATATGATTCCTTTCATTAAATATTGTTTATTTGTTACGTTTTTTGCTAAATACGGCTTACGGTATATTTATTTAAATACCACTTGACGGTTTTTTTAATACCTGTTTCAAAATTTTCATTAGCTTTCCAACCTAATTCGTTTTCTATTTTAGTTGCATCTATTGCGTATCTAAAATCATGTCCAGGTCTATCTTTTACAAAACTAATTTGTTCTTTATATGATGTTAATTTTGGATAAATTTCATCTAATATATCACAAATTTTATGAGCAATATATAAATTTTTTCGCTCATTTCTTCCGCCGATATTATAGGTTTCTGCAGGTTTACCTTTTTTATACACCAATTCTATTCCTTTACAATGGTCTAATACATATAGCCAGTCTCTTATATTTTTTCCATTTCCATAAATAGGAATACTCTTTCCCGAAAGGGCTTTTCTAATAATAGTTGGAATTAGTTTTTCATCGTGTTGTTTTGGACCATAATTGTTAGAGCAGTTAGTTGTAACAACATTCATCCCATAGGTATAAAAATAGCTTCTTACTAAAAAATCTGATGATGCTTTTGATGCACTATACGGACTGTTTGGAGCATACGGTGTCTCTTCGGTAAATAATCCCGCTTCCTCTAAAGTGCCATAGACTTCATCTGTAGAAATGTGATGAAATCTACAGTTTTTATACTCAGGTTTATATTGATGTGGTGCATTCATCCAATATTTTTTGGCAATATCTAATAAGTTAAATGTTCCAAAAATATTGGTTTTAATAAATTTATCTGGATTTTTTATAGAGTTATCTACATGAGATTCTGCTGCAAAATGAATAATACCTTTAAATTTATATGTTTTAAAAAGGTTTTCTATAAAATTTCTATCACAAATATTTCCTTTTTTAAAAGTATATCTTGAATGCTTTTCTATTTCTTTTAGGTTTTCTAAATCTCCTGCATACGTTAATACATCTATATTTACAATATGTGTATTTTTATTATTCTCTAAAAAATACGGAATAAAATTAGCTCCAATAAAACCTGCTCCCCCAGTAATTAAAACAGTATCCATATAGCTATTTTTTATAATTTTCTAAATAGCTATTTAATTGTTTTAGCAATAAGAAAAATACTGTTAATACAACAAACAAAGTTCCTATTAAAAAGATATAATTTTTTTTAATTCCTTTAATTTGATATCCAACAGATTGAAAATTAGAAATTATATTTATTACTTCTGATTTTTCTGATTTTTCTTTGCTTATCTCTTTTAGATTTGCATTAACTTTTCTAGTAGTCTCAAAAATAGCAAGCTCTTTAGCATTCTTTTTTGTACCTCCTAAATCTATATTTGTACCTGAATTTGATTTTTGTGCCTTTTTCAACATTACAGACATATACACTTTTGCTAATGTATCTATTTGTACCAAATTTTTTCGTAATAATGAATCTGTTCTATTTAAATTTTCGTTAGTTAGTTCTTTTAGTTTATTAAAATAGTTATTCTCTGTTATAGCTGAAATAATAACATTATCTAATTTAGAAAACACATTGTTCTTTGTAGATTGTACAGAAATTTTATGCTTTTTATAATCAAAATCTGTAAACATTTGTTTAAACTTATCAAACGAGTAACTTTTTACTGTTAAGGTATCTACAGAAAGTATTAACTCATCATAAGAAGTTAAAATATCATTTTCACTTTTTATAGGGTTAATTTCAAATTTAGTTAAAGAAGCAGCTTCTTCATTTGTAATCCCAAATGTTTTTGCTAATAAAAGGGTGTCTTTTTGTTTTACCAAATCATTATAAAAACTTATATTATTATACAACTGTCTAGAGCTTTCAAAATTAGGTTGTACAATTAAATCTGCTCCATAATGTGTTTCTTTTTTAAATTCTAAATAAGCTCCTAAAAGACCTCCAACAACTGTAGCAATTACTAATTTTATTGTATTTTCTTTTATAAATAAAAGAATTGTAATAAAGAAATGAAAAATATTTTTAATAATATTTTTAATAAAATTAAAAAGGCTAGTAAACCCTTTGCCTATAATAACAAATAAAGAGCCTAATTCTATATCTTCTTCTTGTGGTTGGTTTAGTTTGGTCATTTGATTTAAGTTGGTTAAAAAAATGATTAATATATTAAAATATTTGTTCTAATATTTTTTGTGTAATAGCATAGGTAGGGGTAACTCCATTCATACCCAAGCCGCCAGAGGCCAATGTTGCTCCTGTTTCTAAAGGATTATCTGAGGCATAATAGGCGTAACGCACTTTCACATCAGAAGATATATTTCCTCTAATTTTTGAGGCAGATTGTATGGCTTTTTGGTAATGTGCTCCTTCCATTTCTAACCCAATAACATTCCACGTAGAATCATGAAAAAAGCGTAATAAATCTTTATTTTGTAATGATGTTCCTAACACAGAAACCATTGTTCCATCAAAAACTTGCACTCCAAATCCTTCTAAATCTTCTTTTGTTAGCTCGTTTTTAAAAGGGTAATTGTCTGCTGTTCCTTCAAAAATATGAGCAGAAGGAATCATAATATCTCCTTTATCGCCTTCTAAAATTCCTGCTTTTCCCATAATTGATATAGATTTTACATCTAAATGCACCTTTTTATTAGTAGTTTTATAGGGTTTTAGCAGTTCGTCCATTGTTTCAAAGGCTTGTTCTCCAAAAGCATAATCCATTACAATAATTATGGGGGTTTCTCCTTTAGAATTGTTTCTTTTAAACGTAAATTTCCTTTCTTTTATTTTATCTATATCAATTATTTGTACATTAATATTGGTTCCTGAAGTATCTTTTAAATAAATTAAACCGTTTTTTGATGCGTAATTTTTTACTTTAGTCTGTAAAGGTTTACTATCATTATTACTTAATAGCTCAAATAACTTAAAATTTTTATGAGTTTTTGCTTCGTCTGGAATTGCAGATAAAGCATAAATTGTATTCAACACACTGTGCATATTTGCACTAATAATATGAATAGGACGTTCTAACAAACCATTATTTAATAATGTTTTTTTAATGTTATTTGCCCAAATTTCTCCGTAAATATGATGTCCAATTTCTTCGATTAAGATTGAACTGAAAGTAATTACACGCTTCTTGTTTTCTAAAGATTCTTTAATTGCCAAATGCCCCAACCAATAAATTAATTGAAAAAACCTGTTTGGGTTTTCTTTAGTTGAAAAAGCTTTATACACAGCAACAACTTCTTCATAAGTTCTTCCTAAAATATTACTTACATGCACAATTACTACCTCTTTCTCTTTAGAAGAAATAGTTTTGTTATTCAAAACCATTTCTTCTAAATTTTTCCATTCACGCAAACAATCATCTCCTTTATTAATTAAAATTTTATTTTTAATTTTGTGAGATTCTATAAATAAAAAAGTTAAATGTGTTAAAATATCATAAATTTCAGACCGTCCTCTAGTAATCTCAATATTCATTTGATCTTTATCTATTCGATAACAATTTCGTCTTCTTTTTGGAGGAATAATTGTTTTAAAATGAGAGTTTTTGTAGCCTTCATCTGATGTTAAATTAATAAATTGGCATTCTTCAATTCCTTCTGGTAGGCGCTCTAGAATATACACCAAACCGTTTAATTCTACGTTATTATCTGCTATAGAACCATAAATTTCTGGACGTAATGATAATAAAGATTTTCTTAACGTTTCTCCAGAAATACCCATTGGCTTGTAAAAACCTCTACTAAACAAGTGACGCATAGAAATATATAGTTTTTCTATGGCATTGGTAGATTCTTGGGCTCTAGTTCTTTCTTTAAATATGGTTTTTGACATAGTTTTATTTTAACCCACAAAGGTACTATATTCACTTTAATTAGTTATTTTAATGATAAAATTTCATAGTATTTTTTTTGATTCTTTAGCAAAAAAACAGCTTCCTTAATGGTTTTGTCTTTCTTTATTTGATGTTGATATTTACCTTGTTCATAAAAAACCTGTTCTACAATTTTATCTTCAAGTAGCTTAGAAATGATGTCTTTATTTTTTATAATTTCTTTGATTTTTCCATTTTTTAACAGCTCTAAGATTTTTTGATATTCTTTAGATAGCATTTCTTTTTTTTCTGTAGAAGCATATGCTTTTTTAAACAATTTTTCTGGTTTGGTTACAAATAAGGTGTCTTTTCTAAGCAAATAGGTAGTAAATTGATTAAAGTGAGCATCAGTAAAAGAAAAATTTTCTTTATTGATTGATGGGTGATTCGCTACAAAATTGGTGCTAAAATTAAAGAGAGATCTAGAGCGAATAAGCTTTTTTGTGACTTCTGTTTTTTTAGAAAAATTTATTTTTACATCTGGCATTACACCACCACCATCATAAACTATTCTTCCGTTTTTAGTTTTAAAAGAGTTCACTGTTCTATCAGAAAACTTAGGCACTTTACCTGTTTTTGAGTTTCTATTTGCATAATCTAACTCTTGTATACATCGACCACTTGGGGTATAGTATTTAGAAATGGTTACTTTTAATTGTGTTCCGTAAGTGAGTTTAAAATAACGTTGCACCAGTCCTTTTCCAAATGATCGCTCTCCCATAATTACGGCTCTATCATAATCTTGTAATGCTCCACTTACAATTTCTGATGCAGATGCAGAACGTCCATTTACCAAAACTATCATTGGAATTTTTATATCTAAAGGCTCTCTAGTTCCTTTATAGGTTCTACTATTTTTTTTTATTTTTCCTTTAGTACTTACAATTTTACTTCCTTTTGGAATAAAAAAATTAACAATGTTAATACTTTCATATAAAGAACCCCCAGGGTTATATCGTAAATCAAAGACCAACTTTACCATCCCTTTCTTCTTTAATGTCTTAAATGCTTTTTTTACTTCTTTAGATGCCTTGGTGTTGAATCTTGTCAATACTATATAGCCTGTTTCTTCATCAATCATACCATAAAAAGGTACAGGATTTATAATGATTTTCCCTAATTGCAAATTAATTTTTAAAATAGTACCTCTTCTATCAATTTCTAGTGATTTTTTGGTACTAGGCATTCCTTTTAACTGACTTGATTGCTCATCTCTTTTTAAATTTTTTAAAGAAAAACCATCAATTTTAGTGATAATATCTCCTACTTTTAAACCTGCTTTATCTGCAGGATCATCTTTGTTTATTTTTGATAAAATAATTCCTTCTTTAGTATAATAAGCAATAACACCAATACCTCCATACTCTCCCTCTCTCCTAATTCTTGCATTTTCTACATCTTGCTCGGTATAAAAATTAGTGTACGGATCTAAATTTTTTAAGGTGTTTTTTATAGCTTTGTTGGTTAATTCGCTAGGGCTTATTTCATTTACATAATTTATATTCAACTCTTTAAAAAGTGTTGTATAAATTTCTATTTGCTTGGCAATTTCAAAAAAAGAAGATTTAAATGAAAATGAAATAACTACTGCCGTTACCAAAAAACCAACAAGTAGTTGCTTTTTAAGATGTTTTGTCATTTTTTTTATGTTTAATTTCATCAATAAAAATAGTTAATAGTTTCCTCATTTTTTTTTCGATAGATTTATATTTCCATTCTTCTTTGGCAAGATAAGAAATCATATACACATAGGGGTTTTCTACGGTATCATACACAATATACTTGTTTTTTCTGTAGGATTCTCGCATTAACCGTTTTATCCTATTTCTATCAACTGCCCGTTTAAAATTTCTTTTAGGTACAGAAACCCCAACTTGTGTAGGAAATTCTGAAGTATGTTTTGTCTGTAAATACATCATCCTTAATGGAAAATTTTTTACAGTTTCTCCTTCTTCATAAAGTCTTTTAATAAGTTTCCTACTCTTTAATCTCTCTTGTTTTCCTAACGTAAACTTCATAAGTTACAAACTTAATGCAAAAGTTGTATTTCTAAACCCAAATTAATTATTATTTTTGAGGGATTAAAATTAATAAAAATGAAAGCCGATTTATTTCAAGCTCCAGATTACTATCAATTAGATGATTTATTAACTGAAGAGCATAAATTAATACGAGATGCCGCACGTGAGTGGGTAAAAAGAGACGTATCTCCAATTATTGAGGATTATGCACAACGTGCAGAATTTCCTACACAAATTATTAAAGGATTAGCAGAAATTGGTGCTTTTGGACCATACATTCCAGAAAAATATGGTGGTGCTGGTTTAGACCAAATTTCTTACGGACTCATTATGCAAGAAATAGAACGTGGTGATTCTGGCGTACGCTCTACTGCTTCTGTACAATCTTCTTTAGTCATGTACCCTATTTACAAATACGGTAACGAAGAACAACGTAACAAATATTTACCAAAATTAGCAACAGGTGAAATGGTTGGTTGCTTCGGATTAACAGAACCTAACCATGGATCAAACCCTGGAGGAATGGAAACCAAATTTAAAGATATGGGTGACCATTACCTATTAAATGGTGCTAAAATGTGGATATCTAATGCTCCATTTGCTGATATTGCTGTAGTTTGGGCAAAAAATGAAGAAGGTAGAATACATGGTCTTATTGTTGAACGTGGTATGGAAGGATTTTCTACTCCAGAAACACACAACAAATGGTCTTTACGTGCTTCTGCAACTGGAGAGTTAATTTTTGATAATGTAAAAGTGCCAAAAGAAAATCTATTACCAAAAAAATCTGGTTTAGGAGCTCCATTAGGATGTTTAGATTCTGCACGTTTTGGTATTGCTTGGGGTGTTATTGGTGCTGCAATGGATTGTTATGATACTGCCTTACGTTACTCTAAAGAACGTATTCAATTTGGAAAACCGATTGGTGCTTTTCAATTGCAACAAAAAAAATTAGCAGAAATGATTACAGAAATTACCAAAGCACAATTATTAACGTGGCGTTTGGGTGTTTTACGTAATGAAGGAAAAGCAACTTCTGCTCAAATTTCTATGGCAAAACGTAATAATGTAGATATGGCAATTACTATTGCTCGTGAAGCTAGACAGATGCTAGGGGGTATGGGAATTACTGGCGAATACTCCATTATGCGTCATTCTATGAACTTAGAAAGTGTAATTACATACGAAGGAACTCATGATATTCATTTACTAATTACGGGAATGGATGTTACAGGTTTAAATGCTTTTAAATAGTTAAAATTATAAAAAGCACATTAATTAATGTGCTTTTTTGTTTTGAAGAGTATTACTCTTTCTTTTTTCCACTATTCATAAAAAGAATAAGCATTACAATTAATCCTAAGCTAACAAGTCCAAAAATTCCAATCATTATTGTTCCATTTACCCAAGAAACCAATGGTAATATAAGTTTTAACATACTTTATATTTTTGTAATAAATAAAATTTAAACACAAAGATAGCGTGTTAAAACGTAAAAAAGTATGATATTTATCAAGTTTAATAATTGTTTTCTAGCAGAAGTTAGGGTTTTATCACTATAAATTTAGAAAAAATGAACGTTGGTATTCCTCTTATTTTATTTAATCAATTTGTAATTTTTTTACTCATTTATCATAGGTAATTGCCCAAAGACCTCTTACCTCATTTACAGCATACCCAACTGCTTTATCATTTGGATATAGTTTTTGAATCTCTTTATATACTGCAGATGTAATTTCTTTATTAGGTGTACCATGGCATTGTAAACACAATTGGTTTGTAACAATGGGGGTGTAAAAAGTTACTTTATTTCCATTATCTTTTACAATGGGTTTTATAGGTTTTTTGTTCGCTACCACTTTTTTAAATAAAGCGATATATTCTAACTCTTTTTTATTTGCTACATTTTTAGGGTTTCTGTTTTTATCTGAAATTCTTCTGATAATAGTCTTTTTAACTACAGACATACTATCTGTAAGTACACCTGCTTTTATATTACAAAACTGTAATGCTGCTAATGTTCCTTCTTTTACAATTTTTCTCTTTAAGTTTTTTCCTAAAACTTTTTTTGTGGCTATAGCCGTTCGTTTCCCTAAAAGTGTATAATTAATTTTTTTTATAGTTGTTGTTTTTCTTACTCCTTTTTTACAAGAATTTAGAAAAAAGATGACAGCTATAAATAGTATTATTTTTTTCATTTTTTCATTTTTTAATTGATGATTACAAATTTAAACTTTTAAAATTAGCTATTTGGTAACCAAAGGTACTTCTTTTTAAATTCAAAGAAAATCTACTAAGGGTGTAGAAAAAAGAATATTTTTATCTCTAATATTTTAAGAAAGATTTATTCTTATATATTTTCTCCTTTCATCATCTTATTCCAATACAAATAAGGTAGCATATACTTTTTAAGTATCCAAAGCCTCCAATGTTCTTTTGAAGAGTCTGAAATTAACATCCTTTTTAATTTTGGGTCTGGTGTAAAATTACCATCATAGTCAAATTCTGCTAAAACCATTTTTCCGTAACCTGTAACCAACGGACAAGAAGAATACCCATTATATGATTTATTTCCTTTTTTATTGTGTGCAATTAATTGTAAAATATTATCTACAACAACTGGGGTTTGTTTTCTAATAGCAGCTCCTGTTTTGGCAGTAGGTAGTGCGGCTACATCACCTAATCCAAATATATTATTATATTTATTATGTTGTAAAGTATGATGATTTACGTCTAACCAACCTGCATCATTTACTAAAGAAGATTTTCTAACAAATATTGGTGCTGCTTGTGGTGGTGCAAGGTGTAACATATCAAAAGGCATTTCTATAATAGCATCTCCAGTTGTTTTTTCTCTTAAAGTATTATCTTCATTAATTACACATTGGTTTTCTCCTGTACCTGTATGTTTAAAATAAATAATTTGCTTTTCGGCATCGATTTTATAAGGTGCGTAGAATGGTTTAAAGTGAATACCATATCTATCAATTACTTTCATTAAGGTTTTTTTTATTGGTTTTACACCAAAAATAACAGAGCCTGGTGTTGCAAAAATTACATTGGTTTTGTCTGCCAAACCATTTTTTCTTACATAATCTGCTGCTAAATAAGCTATTTTTTGAGGTGCTCCTCCACATTTTATAGGCGTGATTGGTTGTGTAAATACCATATTACCTCCTTTAAAGTTCTTTAATACGTTCCAGGTATGTTTAGGGTCTGTATAATTGCTACATACTACCCCTTTGTTTAGTGCTTTTGGTAGTCCTTCTAATAATTCGGGTGCCATAACTAACCCTGGTGCTACTACTAAATAATCATAGGTTAAAACTCCGTTTGCTTTGGTAGATAACTCATTTTTTTTTGGATAAAAACCTGTAGCATAATCTTTTATCCAAGTGGTGTTTTTTGGGATTACAGAAGCCATTGACCTTTCTGTTTTATTAAAATCAAAAGTCCCTGCCCCAACAAGTGTCCATGCTGGTTGATAATAATGTTTGCTTGCAGGCTCTACAATTCCAATTTTTAAGTTTTTGTCTTTTTTTAGAAGCTGTGTTGCAGTCATAATTCCTGCTGTTCCTCCTCCTATAATTAATATTTGATAGTGTTTACTCATAAGGTTGTTAGTTTTTTAAAACGTGATAAATATAATTATCTATTTTGTAAAATCATGTAACATAGGTTACATAAAAATTTCTTTTTTAAAGAATTAATAAAAATTTCAACAAATTATTAACAACTAACTAGTAAAACAAACATAATATTTGTTATTATCATAAAAAAGGGATAGAAATTAATAGTATTATTTTTTTGAAAATAGATTTTACTCTTTTTTAGCTTAATTTTTTTTTTCTAAAACTGAATTGCTGTTTTTTTAAGTTAAAATATAAAACCTTAATATATAATTAGGTAAGAGTGATAAGAAAGTATGATACCGAAGTTGCTCATGTTTTTTGATAAAAATATTCATTTTTTAAAGCCTCTCCCTTTCCACCGATAGGAAGAAAATAGTGCTATAAAAACCATCCAAACACTAAAAAAAGGATATAAAAAACTACTAGGTAAAAACCATTGATATAGTACTTTTTCTTGCTTAAAAAAATGAGTAGTTTTTAAAAATAATCCAAAATCTAAACTTAATTTTAAGAGAAAAAAGAAAGCAAAATCAACAAAAGAAAACTGTTTAATAAGTACAAGAAAAAAGGCAATTACCACATTGAGGTTGGTTAAAAACACGACAGTTCCAACAAGTTTTCCAAAACCTAATTGATAATTTCCTGTTTTTGCTACCCAACGCACTCGTTGATGTATTAAATCTTTCCAATTTTGAACAGGAAAAGTATGCACCGTAGCATTCAATGATTTTAAAAACTGTACACTAGTAGCATCATTTTGTATAAATTTTTCAAAGAGAAAAATATCATCACCACTGGCAATAGTGTTGTTACCATCAAATCCGTTGAGCTGTGTAAATGTGTCTTTTTGGTAGGCTAAATTGGCACCATTGCATAAAAATGGTTTGCGAAGCCCAAACCCACTAATAGTCGCCCCTTGCAAGCTTAAAAAATCTAAGTGTTGAAATTGGTCGAAAAAAGTATTTTTTACATGATAATCTACAGGAGAAACTACCATTTTTGGGTGCTTTTGTTGAATAAAAGTATCTATGGTTGTTAACCAATTTTTTGGTAACAAGCAATCTGCGTCTGTGGTAAGAATCCATTGGTTTTTTGCTTGTTTAATAGCGATAGTTATCGCATCTTTTTTTGGTGATTTTGAAATTTTATTATTTTGTAATATCATAAACTTAATAGGTTTTGAAAACCTGTTAGTTCTTATAATTATATCAACTGAACTATCTGTAGAAGCATCATCAATAAAAATAATTTCAAAAAGAGCTGTTGGATAGTTTAGTTTTTCTATGGATTGTAGTAAAAGAGGCAAGTTTTTGGCTTCATTCCGAAAAGGGATTACAATAGAAAAAGTGGTTTTTGGTAGAATGGTTTTTGTTTTAAAATCATCAACTTTATTAAAGTTGATGATAAAAAGAATCATCAAAAAAGTATAACATAATCCTATAAAAAAAAACCACCAAATCATTTTGCAAAGGTAGTTTTAAATATAATTACAAAATAAGTTCCTATAATGGCAGGAAAAACGAAATTGAAAATCCACATAATGGTGGTGATTGATAAAACAGTAAGTTCTTCGATTTGAAAAAATAAGAAAACCCAAACAGCCACTGTTCCTTTTAGCACCACATCAAAAACACTTAACATTGGCACAATAGAAGCAATAAGATACACTGAAGTGATGGCAGACATCGCATCAATATATAAAATGTCGATATTAAAAATTAATACTAAATAATAAAATTGGTGCGAAAAAATAAGGTATCGAAACAATGAATAAACGGCTATTTTTACATGTAAAGGTTTTGGAATTTTATTGATATATGCTCTTGCTTTTTGAACAAAATATCCTCTGTATTTGAATTGTTTTACACTGTAAAAAAAGGAAAAAACCAGAAAAAATCCTACAATAAAAATTTTATAAAAACGTCTAAAAGAAATATGAACATTGTGTTGTAGGTAGAAAAAACCAAAACCAATCAATCCAAAAAAAAGGGTTATAAGTAGTTGGTAGAAATTTCCTACTAAATTTAATCCCATTATTTTTTTTCGTTGTTTTTTCTCAAAATAAAGTGCTTTTGTGCCATATTCGCCAATTCTATTTGGTGTAATTAAAGATGTAGTTAAAGAAGCAAGACTTTGTTTGATTGCTTCTAAAAAAGTTGTTTTACGAACAAAAGAAGCTAGTTTGCTCCATTTTAAAATTTCGAAAAACCAGTTAAAAATCGTAAAAATTGATAGTAAAACAATATTTTTGGCAGAAAAAACATCATTTTTGATTAAATTTTGATAGAAATCAGAAAAATGAAGTTGGTTGTTGTTGGCTAATTTTTTGTAAATAAAATAGACACAACCAATAACTATAGAAAGTTTGATGGCTGTAAAAAATAATTGCTTAGTTTTGTATGAAAGTGATTGGTACATTTTGTGCAAAATACTAAAATCTTGTCATTACAAAGAACAATAACGGTGTAATATTTGATAGTGAAGACAGAAAAAATAATCTTAGGAATAGACCCTGGAACTACCATAATGGGATTTGGTGTCATAAAAGTGGTGGGCAAAAAGATGGAGTTTATTCAGATGAACGAGCTTCATCTTAAAAAATATGATAATCATTACTTAAAACTTAAACTTATTTTTGAACGTACTTTAGAATTGATTGATACACATCATCCAGATGAAATTGCTTTAGAAGCTCCTTTTTTTGGCAAAAATGTACAGTCGATGTTAAAGTTAGGAAGAGCACAAGGAGTTGCTATGGCCGCAGGATTATCAAGGGAAATTCCTGTTACAGAATATGCACCACGGAAAATTAAAATGGCAATTACTGGCAAAGGAACCGCTAGTAAAGAACAAGTTGCATTGATGTTAAAATCATTATTAGACTTAAAATCTTTACCCAAAAATTTAGATGCTACAGATGGTTTAGCAGCGGCTGTTTGTCATTTTTATAATTCAGGAAAAATAGTGGGAGGGAAAAATTATACAGGTTGGAGTGCTTTTGTGAAGCAGAATAAGAAAAGAGTAAATCCTCCAAAGATTCAAAAGGGGGCGAATTCTAAAAACTCTAAATCCTAAAATATTTTGAGTACTAAAGACATTAATCAGGGTAATAATTTCTCCTCTTTGGAGAGGCTAGGAGGGGCATCGGGCATCTACCTACACATCCCCTTTTGCAAACAAGCGTGTTTTTATTGCGATTTTCATTTTTCTACATCTTTAAAAAAGAAAGAGGAGTTAGTTTTGGCACTAGTAAAAGAGTTAGAATTACGAAAAGATGAGCTCAAAAATGATATTGTAGAAACTATTTATTTTGGAGGAGGAACACCATCTTTACTTTCTGTTGATGAATTGCAATTATTGTTCAATACCATTTATAGAAATTATAATGTTGCTGAAAAGCCAGAAATTACGTTAGAAGCAAATCCAGATGATTTAACGAATGAGAAAATACATCAATTGGCAGAAAGTCCTGTAAATAGATTAAGTATTGGAGTGCAATCTTTTTTTGATGAAGATTTAAAAATGATGAACAGAACCCATAACGTTTTAGAGGCTAAAAAATGTTTGTCTGTGGCTACTCGACACTTTGATAATATTACGATTGATTTGATTTACGGAATTCCTAATATGAGTAACAAGCATTGGAAAGAGAACCTACAAATAGCATTTGATTTTGGGGTGAATCACATCTCTAGTTATGCTTTAACGGTAGAACCAAAAACAGCTTTGGCAAGTTTTATTAAGCAAAAAAAATATCCTGAGATTGATGAAAAAGTAGCAAAAATTCATTTTGATATTTTAGTTGCTGAAACTGAAAAAAATGGATTTGTGCACTACGAAATATCTAATTTTGGAAAACTAAACTACTTTTCTAAACATAATACCAGTTATTGGTTGGGTAAAAAATATTTGGGTATTGGTCCTTCTGCACATTCTTTTAATAAAAGTCATAGAAGTTGGAATGTGTCTAATAATACCAAATATATTAAGGCAATCCAATCAGGAAAACATCTTAACGAAGTTGAAAAACTTACCAAAGAAAATCTATTTAATGAGTATATTATGGTAGGTTTACGAACTATTTGGGGAGTTTCATTACAGAAAATTGAAGAAGATTTTGGAATTAAATTTAAAGAGAAATTAGTAGTATCAGCAGAAAAGTTTATCTCCCAAAAATTACTCCAAAAAGTGGTTACTTCATACGGAGTTGAAAAGTTGAAAACTACCCAAAAAGGTAAATTTTTAGTAGATGGAATAGCTTCAGAATTATTTATTGTAAATTAATTATTGAGGTCAGTAGTTACGAGCATATAATTTATGTTGTAAATTTATCAAGAATTATTGAATTACAATTTAAAATAAAAA
>CAZZPG010000037.1:0-14213 GCA_964655975.1 uncultured Flavobacteriaceae bacterium | reverse complement strand
TATATTTTACACCCACTGGTTTCCCTCTCTGTTTACCAGGTTTCATTTTTGGTAACATTTTCATTATCCTTATAACTTCTTTTTTAATTCTTGGGTGTGGTGCTCTACATTGTATGTTTACTACATTTCCATGTTTATCAATTTTAAAGCCAATAGAAACTCTTTTTTTACCAGGAGATAAACCCAACTCATTTGGCAAGTCTATATCAAATTTTCTATTAAAGTGTTTCCCTACTTTTCTGCTAAAGCACTTTTTTAATTGAGCTTTATTTCCTTTACAACCAGGAAAAACAGGTACATCTTCTATAATCATAAAACTCACATCTTCTATAGCTTCTTCTACATCTTCTACTTCTACTATTTCTTCTACCTCTACAGCATCTGTTTCATCTACTTCTGTAGATTCTACTACAGTTTCTATTATTTCTTTTTCATCTTCTACAATTTCTATTTTATCTGGAGTTGGTTGCTTTGGTGGGGGTGGTTTTACTTTTTCTATACGTTTTGTAATTACTGTTTCTTCATCCATATCTGCAGTCATATTTGCAGTACCTAAATCATTATAAACAAGATCATAGGTTTTCTTTTCAAAAGACATATAGGTTACAAATAGGGCTAAAACTAAACCAAGTTGCATAAATAACTTGCTGTAATTTTCTAAGTTTGACTTTGGGTTTTTTTTAATTTCCATCTTAAAAAGTTTTTATATAGTTTGCTAATTTAATTAAAATATTATATTACTTACAAGTATTTTTGTTAAATAACTTGATTTTTTTTAGAAATCTGATTAAAAATCAAGAATCCTATCATTACTCCTGTAGAGTTTGCTACTACATCTAGTAGTTCTGCCTTTCTATGTAAAGTAAGTGTTTCTTGTAAAACTTCAATAATTATGCCATAAAAAACACATCCTAAAATTATATAAATATATTTATCTTTCTTCTTCTTAAGAAATGAGAACCAGCTTAAAGACAAAATACAATATGCAATAGTATGTTCTAATTTATCGATATTAGATAATTTAATTTGTATAGGAAGTGTTTCTCTAAGGCTTAAATAAGCTATAGAAATGGTGATAATAATTGCTATATAGAGGCTATTATCCTTTAATAAGCTTTTGATATGTTGTTGCATCTAATAAATTATTTATTTGAGATACATCTGAAATAGCAACTTTTATCATCCATCCTTTACCATAGGGGTCTTTGTTTACTAGTTCTGGATCATCTTCTAAAGCCTCATTAAATTCAATTACTTCTCCTGTTAAAGGCATAAATAAATCTGACACTGTTTTTACTGCTTCTACAGATCCAAAAATTTCTTCAATCTCTAAAGTTTCGTCTAAAGTATCTACATCTACATATACTATATCACCTAATTCACTCTGTGCAAATTGGGTAATACCTATGGTTGCAATGTTGTCTTCAATTTTAATCCACTCGTGGTCTTTGGTGTATTTTAAGGTTGATGGAATATTCATTTTATGTGTTTGTTTTAATTTCCTAGATTATATATTAGATTAAATCCTGCATTAATTGCTTGTCTTGGAAATGTTGTTGAAATAGCGTATTTTGATGTTTGATGGTTATAGTAAAATGATGTGGTTAAGCTTCTACTTAATCTATAATCTGCAGTGAATTTAATAGAAAATAATCTTTGTCCTCCACTAATTTGGCTATTTGTATTTTCAATATTTCTAATTAATGTTAGGTTATCTCTTAAAGACATGTCTACTCTAAAATTAATATCGCCTTTAAACGTTTTTTTACTTCCTGTAAATTTTGTTATAAATTTTACATCTTTAATAACATATCCTAAGCCAAAAATAAATTCTATCCCTCTAATATCTGTTAAAGTAGAGTTGTTAAAATTTAAAGTAAGGGTTCTATCTTTTCTAATTTCTCCACGTAATGAAAAAGAATTTTTCATCTTCATATCTATTTTTATTAAAGGAGAAAATTCATCAATTAAGGTAGCTGTAGAAATTAACAGTTCAGGTTCATAATTACTGGTTATTGGGTTAATTGCCCCTTTGCTATATTGAAGATTGTTGGTAAAACTTGCAAGTGTATAAGATGATTTATAGCCATGGCTTACTGTAAAACTATTAAACCTTTTCTTAAACCATTTAAGTTTCATTAAACCATTGTAACGAACCGTCCAATTAGGAATAGGAATATTTCTAAACAAGCTAGTGCTTACTTTGTTAGGGTTTTTACCAGAATAGGCTGCTAAAAAGGCTGGTAGCATTACCTGTTGGCTATTGGTTCCATAACCTACTTTTCCTAATCTTGTAGATACTTTGTTTCTATATTCTTTAAAGGTTTTAAAAAGTTGATCTCCTTTTGTAAAAACAGTTGAAAGCATTGAGTAACTTGTACTAAAATTACCGTTTTCTGAAACTGGTAATTTTTCTTGAGTTGTCTTTCCTGTAATTACATCAAGCTGTTGGGTAAGGTCTCTAGTTTGAATTCTATTTCCTCTTACATCAATATTAAAATCTTTAAACGGTTTTACAGAGAAGTTATATTCTAATTTTTCTTTATGAGTTCTACTATAGGTTTTATTAAAGTATTCTGTACCATTATCTCTAGTTACTATCCATCTATTTTCTATGGCTTTATTTCTAATATCTACTTGACTACCAAATGCAAATGCTGTGGGTGTGCCTCCAAAAAAACCAAATCCTTTTTTGTACCCTGGCAATAATTGTCCGTTGGTTTCTGTATAACTTAATTTTCCTGTTTTTATTGATGTAATTATATCATACACTCCTTTAATAATTTTCTTTCCTAAGGTAAGCTTATTTTTACGTACCCTTGATGGCCCTAAGGGGTTCTTTAAAGAGGTTTCTCTTTTACGTTTTTTCCTACTTCTTTTTGACAGCATTAGTTTTTCAAACCCTATTTTTTTATAAAACTTAGCTAAATTTAAGTTTATATTTATATTTTTATTATTAGAGTTTTGAATGATATTTCCTATCTTATCAGAAATAGCTACATCTTGTGATGATGCTTGCCAATCAAAATCTGCTGTATAACCATAATCTGCTTTAATAAAATTTAAAAATGGTATTTTACCGATAGGTAATTTATACGTTGCATTTAGTGTTTGATGATATTTCTTTTGTTTTCCAACAGCAAAAAAATTATCAAAAATTTGCAAATCCTCTCCACTACCAAAAGGATCATACACATAGCTATTGGTGGCATTAAAATTTAAGCTAATTGATTTTGTTAGGTCTAATCCAATAGAATAATCCCAATCAAATAGAAACCTGCGTTGTTTTAATTTTGGTTGTGCAGATAAACCAGGTACTAAATTTCTAGATTGTTGCTCTACATAATTTCTATTAATTCTAGAATTTACTGCAACTGTTTTAGGTATTAGATTTAAGTTTAAATCTCTAATTATTTGCCAATACTTTCCTTTAATTTTTTTAAAAGGTTCAACAAAAATTGGTCTAAAAGTATAGTTGTATGTTGCAGAAGCATTTACCGTTTGGTTTATGAATTTCTCTATATTATAATCTCTATGAAATTCTTTATTATGTGCATAAGATATTGATAGGTTTTCTACATCATAAAAATGAGGTTTTCTTTTAGATTGCGGATTCCTGTTTTTTCTTACATTAATAAAACTAATGCTGGTTCTTTTGGTATAACTGTTAGAATACTTACTATTAGGATTTACATCTTTAGCCTCAGTTAATTTTACATCCTGGTATTGTGGGTCGTACTTAGGATTAATAAATTCTTCTCCAATACTATAACTCATTGGTAATTGAATACCCCATTTTTTTGGAGTTAATACTTTTCCTAATTGAACATTTGTAGAGAGATTATATTGCTTGGTTTGGTCTAAACTTCTTTGAGTAATCCTATCTTCTACACTACCAAATCCTAAAGTTTGTATCTTACCTGAAATAGAAACATTAGCAATATCAGCAAAATTTGCATCTGCATTTACTACTGCCGCCCAGCCACCATCATTATCAAAGTCTGATGATCGTAATTCATTAAACCAAATTTCTGCACTTCTGTTGGTGGGAGCTGTATTTTTTATACCCAACATAATGGTTCTAATTTTTGCTAAAGTAGGGTTTCCTTTTACCCTAACAATAATTTCTTTAGGATCATTTGTTGTGGGTACTGGATAAAGTTGGTTAATAACTATTGGACTTCCTCCTATAATTTCTTTATCTCTTTTTAATTTTATTTTTCCAAAATTTTCTAATAATCCTTCTAAATTATTGGCTTCTGGCCATACATCTAACGAAGAAATATTTTCTTTTGTTGATACTTTTAATGGAATTTCTATTTGATAAAAATTGTCATTTAAATCTGTTCCTAATCGTACAATTGCCATCATTTCATCATCTGTAACACCTCCTACCAAAACAGGTTCTAAGTGCATAAACATTTTTAATTTTTTGTACCTACGTAAATCTACACTAATGTTTTTATAAATAGCACGTACTTTATTTTGTGGTAAATCTTTTACTTTTAAAGTAACAGATTGTTCGTTTTGTAATTGTACAGTAGTGCTTCCTTGCAAACGCTCTCTTACAATTCCTGGAGGTAATACATAACGTCCTTCATTTTGTTCTATATTAATTACCCCTACTTCAAAATCATTTAATTCTGTTTGAGTTAAATCTGCATTAGGTGTAATAGCAGGGTCTAATGTTTTTACGTACCTACGCCAATCACCACGAACCAAATCTAACTCTCCAAAACGTAATACTACAGGCATTTTAAAATGGGTTAGATACATTCTCATAAAACGAATACTATTAAAATCTGTAATTCCATTAATAGCTGTTCCACTTCTTATAGGCACTCTAAATTGATACCATTTTGTTTGTTGTGTAGAGCCATTTTTAAGAGTAACAGTAGTTGTTTTTTCATCAACAATAAAATTTTGCCCTTTTACCAAATCAGTTTTATTCATAGATATTTTGTACTCAAAATAACTTTCTACCGTATTCATGGTTTGGTCTTTATTGATGTCTTCTACATCTGGATACGTAGTTGATGAGGTTGGATATGATTCTGTTGATTGATTTACCGTTGGTGAGTTGCCTTGTGTATTATTAAAATATTTATAACGGGTAATAATAGAGGCATTTTTATTATCTAAATAGCCTCCTCTAAAATATTTAAAATCATCTGATGCAGGGTCTTCTGTGTTTAATAAATTAAAATTTGTTATTAACGGATGATTTTTAAATTTATCCCGTTCTTCTATATTATTTAATCCATCTAAGCCTATATCTTGATTTTTTCTTGAGGTATCATCTGCATCAAAAGTATATAAAATAGAGGGGTTAAATGGTACATACCCAAACCTATTATTTCCATTTGCATCTATAGGTTCTTTTACATTAGTTCCTACAATTTTTACACCATCTGCAGGTAAACCATTTTCATACATTTTATGATTATCTTTTAAAATATCTTCAGAAACATTTCCTAAATTAATGTATAAATCTCCTACTTGAAATGTTGGGTTTTGAGGGTTTACATTTGTAGGCAATCCTTCTGCATTGGTAATAGAATAGTTATCATACGGATCCATCATCCAAAATTGGATATATTCTATATTAGCATTATTAAAATCATTAGTTGTTAGGGGGTACATAATGCCTCCCCAACGTTCTTTTGGGTTATTAAATGTTCCGTCTGCTTTAACATTGTTTCCTGTATCAAAATTATATGCCCCTCTTTCATGAGGAAAATATGCCAAATCTAAAGTTCTAACCAATGAGTTTTGAGAAAAATCTAACTCTGTATTAGGAAATAATTCTGTAAAGGATATTTGTCTAGTTTCTGCTCTAGAGAGTTGGTCTGCATCAATATTACTAGGCACATCTCCTGCACCATAAAAAATTTGATCAATATTATACCATGCTAATCTTGATTTTCTAAAATTATATGTAATATCATCATTATTTCCAAAAAAATCATTGGATGGTTTTTGTGGTGTACTTGCTGGATACCATTGTAACGGAGATAATAAACTTATAGGTACTTGTGATGCCTCAAAATCATCTATATAAGATGTGGCTGTACCTGAAATATCTATACCATTTGGAGTTCCTGGAATTAAATATGCCATATCTGCACGTACAGATAAATTAGACGGAGCGTCTGTATCTACAAAAGGCAATAAATTTGCCCATTTGGTAAACAACGGAACCTCTGTAGAAAAATCTACATTAAACCCAAGCATAGTATTATCTATGGGTTCTGCACCAAAATTTACTTTTTGAGTTAATGGTCTTTCGGTAATGTTTAAATAAGTTCCTCCTATAATAAAATTTTCAGAAAATTTATGTTCAACCTCAACACCTATAAATGTTTTTCTTTGTTGATTAAAAACAGAATTGTTTTCTGTTGATACTTGAATAGGCACACCAGATGCTTTTAATCCTAAATCTAAAATTTGCACTCTACCTACCAAATAATCTACTACAAAATCTACTCCTTCTACTAGTTGTCGCCCTCCTGCAGTTACTTTTACAGAGCCTCTAGGCACATTAAATGCTCCAATAGGAATACCCCCAGCATCTGTGGTTTTAAAATATCCTTTTAATAAAAATTTATCTTTATGTTGATAATTGTTTTTTACAGTATTTTTGGTATCAATATACAACTCATTAAATACATAATTATCTTTGTCTGTTTGAGATGTAAATTCTACCTCTAGATTTTTACCAAAAGGTTCTGGTGTAGGAAAAATAACATATCCGTATTTAGAGTTTACGGTAATTCCTTCTATATAATCAAAAAAGCCATCACTGTTTTTAAACTTACTTTGGTCTAGCTGATCTAAACGTAATATTTCTAAAAGTGGTTTGTTAGAAATAGTTGTTGTTTGAGCATTTTGTAAGGTATTAGAGGGTATTCCTGTTTGGTCATCTCTATACTGTATCTCAAACCGAAACCCTTCTTGTGTTAATGGTGTAGCCCCTAAAGCATACACATTTTTCATCATTAATTTCCATGTAGGAAATGCCTCTTCTACTCCTGCAACGGTACGCTTGGTGGTTAATATTTCGCTACGTAATAATTTTACTGCTAAATTATCGGGTGCTTGAATACCATCATTAGAAAATTCTCCTACTTTAAATGATTTTTCTGTACTACCATTTATAGTTCCAGCAACGGTGTATTCATACGCTACTGCCAATACTTCTCCATCATTTAAACGTCTGTTTAACGAAATAAACCCTAATTGTGGGTTTAATGTAAACTCATTCTGTTTTAGTTTTCTTGCATTTTGCAACAAAGTATAATGAGTTCCTTGTTGCATTTGGTATACTGTTGATGTTCCTAAAGTAGCATTTACAGAGCCAATATCTCTAATCCCTCCTACATGGGTAGTTAATAAGTCTTGGTAAATATTATTTGCTTTATTAGAGGGTAAATTTAATTGTACTCCATTTACCATAATGCTTGGTGGGTTGGTGGCAACAATACTACCATTGGTGCTTACTAAATTTTTTGGTATAGATTCTCCAATATCTGCAAAGGCAACAATACTTCTAAAATCATCTGTTGTAGCTATTTTATTAGTTACCCAAACTTCTATCCTAGTAATATTAATTGGGCTACTTATTAAAGGGTATTCTTTTAATGAATTAGCATAATTATTTCTAAAATATTGCGATAAAAAAAAGTGCCTGTCATTGTCATAATCTGTTGCATGCAACTCAAAAGGCTGTATAGTTGCCCCTGCTTGTGCAGTAACCGTTTTACTTTCTGAATTTTGCTGAGAAAAAACTGCTGTAATATTGGTATTCCCAAACTTTAATTTTGCTTTTACACCAAACAAACTTTGTGCACCATTAATTAAGGAGTTTTTAATAGGCATATTTATATTACCTGCATCAATTCCTTGAAGTATATCATCTTCGGTAGGTGTATACTCCAGTTTTATAATTTGCTGAAAATCAAATGTTGATTGGGTATCGTAATTGGCCGTAATTTTTAAACGTTTTCCTATTTTTGCTTGAATACTTGCATTAATTTGTTGGTCAAAATCAAATGTAAAACTGCTTCTATTTTCTTCTGATAACTGAGGATTTTCTGTTTTTTGGTAGATAAATCCCATTTTTACATTTAAACTCCCTGTTGGAATTACATCTATAGTATTTCCTCCAAAAATAGTTTCAAAAAACTTAGAGTTTACATAATAGGTGGGCAATAAATTTTTTTGAGCCTCTGCTACTCCTTTTTTTCTGCTATTTGTGGCACTTACTTTTGTTTTAAAGTAATCTAACATATCTCGTTGTAAACGATATTTTTTATATTCTTTTTTAGTCATAAAAATTGGTGTTCTTACATAGTAATTTCCAATTTTTTCTACCAATACATATTTGTTTAGTTCTTTATCAAAAATAATAGTCATTTTTGCAGGATCTTTTAAAAATAACCCTCCGTTTTGAAAGTGCTTGAAATTGTATTTTAATCTTGTTGTATCTTTTTGCTGATTGGTAGTTTGGGCAAAAGAACAGATATTTACCAAAAAGGCAAATAACAAGAAAGCAACTATATTTTTTATAAATGTATTCAATTAATTATAAGTTCTTTAACGATAATTTTATTAGTTGTTCTACCGTAGCGTCTGGGTGTTCTTTTAAAATAATGGTCATCACCTTATCTGATTGCTTTCTACTAAATCCTAAAACTTCTAATGCAGACAACGCTTCTTCTCTGTTTGTATTGTTTAAAATCTTAGAAACTTCTCCCATTTCAAAAGTTTTTAAAATTTTATCTTTTAAATCTACAATAACTCTTTGGGCTGTTTTTGCTCCAATTCCTTTTACAGATTGTATTACTGGCACATTTTCTGAGGCAATAGCTTGTTGAATTTCTTCTGATGTCATAGAGGACAACATAGTTCTAGCAATGCTTGGCCCTACGCCAGATACTGAAATGAGTAATTTAAAAATTTCTCTTTCTGTTTTGTTAATAAATCCAAATAAGGTATGAGCATCTTCTCTAATTTGTAAATGTGTGTACAGAGTAACTCCTTCTCCTACTGGTAATGCTGAAAATGTATTTAATGAAATATGTAATAAATATCCTACTCCGTTGCAATCTACTACAACATATGTTGGGTTTTTTTCTACCAATCGTCCTTTAATCTGTGTAATCATTTTCTCTATTTTCTAAATGCCCCTAATTTATAAAAAATCTTTCTTTGAAAAAAATAGGCAATGACAAATTTACTGTTTTTTTATTTTTTCTTTTTGTTGTGCATCAACTACTGCAACTGCAGCCATATTTACCATTTCATCTACGCTTGATCCTAATTGTAAAATGTGCACTGGTTTGCTTAATCCAAGGATGATGGGGCCAATAGATTCTGCTCCATTTAACTGTTTCATTAGTTTATATGTTATGTTTGCTGCATCTAAATTTGGAAAAATTAAAACGTTTACTTTTTTTCCGTTCAATTTAGAAAACGGAAATTCTTTGGCTAACAATTCTGGATTTAAGGCAAAATCTGCTTGCAATTCTCCATCAATTACTACGTTTGGAAAATGACGATGCACGTATGACACTGCTTCACTAATTTTTTTAGAAGTTTCTGAGTGAGATGAACCAAAATTAGAATAAGATAACATTGCAATGTTTGGTTTCATTCCAAACATTCTTGTTATTGTTGCAGTTAATTGTGATATTTTTGCCAATTCTTTAGCTGTAGGGTTAATATTGATAGTTGTATCTGCTAAGAACATAGGTCCTTGTTTGGTAAGCATTAGGTTGGTAGCTGCAATGCGAGTTACACCTTTGTCTTTCTCTATTAATTCTAATATGGGCTTTACTACAGAAGGATATGGTCTTGAATAGCCAGTTATTAATGCATCTGCTTCTCCTTGGTTTACCATCATTGCTGCAAAATAATTACGCTCTCGCATCCATTTTTGTGCTTCTAAAAGGGTAATTCCTTTTCGTTGTCGAGATTTCCAATACACTTTTGCAAAACGACATCTTCTTTCTTTTTCTTCATCTATTTTTGGGTCTATAATGGGTACATTGGCAGTAAATCCAATTTCTTCTTTTAATTCAAGAATTACTTCTTTATTTCCTAATAAAATAGGTTTTCCTATTTTAACATCATAAACTCTTTGTGCAGCTTTTAAGACATCTAAATGGTCTGCTTCTGCAAAAATAATTGTTTTAGGATTGCTTTTGGCTCTGTTGTGTAATAATCTTATTTCTTTGCTTCCTGTTCCTGACCTATCCATTAATTCTTCTCTATACTTACTCCAATCTTTAATAGGTTCTTTGGCAACTCCAGAATCCATAGCTGCTTTGGCAATAGCTGGGGGAATTTCATAAATTAGCCTTGGGTCAAATGGTTTTGGAATTATATATTCTTTACCAAAAGATAAGCTTACCTCATCATACACAATGTTTACTTTTTCTGGTACAGATTTTTTAGCTAAATTTGCTAAAGCTTCTACTGCTGCCATTTTCATTTCTTCATTTATTTTGCTCGCTCTAACATCTAATGATCCTCTAAAAATAAACGGAAATCCTAACACATTGTTTACTTGATTTGGATGGTCTGATCTTCCTGTTGCCATAATAATATCATCTCTAGTTTTAATGGCAACATCATACTCTATCTCAGGATCTGGGTTTGCCAAAGCAAAAACAATAGGATCTTTTGCCATAGATAGTAACATTTCTGGAGTAAGCACATTTCCTTTAGATAGACCTATAAATACATCTGCATTGTGCATTGCTTCCTCTAGTGTATGAATATTTTTATGAGTAGAAAATTCTGCTTTTTGAGTTGATAATTTCTCTCTATCTTTTCTTATCACCCCTTTGCTATCACACATAACTACATTTTTTCTTTGTACTCCTAATTTTAAGTACATTCTTGTACAAGAAATGGCTGCTGCTCCTGCACCACTAACAACTACTTGTACTTTTGTAATATCTTTTCCTGTAATTTCTATGGCATTTTTTAATGCTGCTGATGAAATAATGGCAGTACCGTGTTGGTCATCGTGCATTACTGGAATATCTAATTCTTCTTTTAATCTTCTTTCTATTTCAAAAGCTTCTGGTGCTTTTATATCTTCTAAATTTATCCCTCCAAAGGTAGGGGCTATGGCTTTTACTGTTGCTATAAATTCTTCTACATCTTCTGTATCTACCTCTATATCAAACACATCTATATCTGCAAAAATTTTAAAAAGTAATCCTTTTCCTTCCATTACAGGTTTTGAGGCTTCAGGGCCAATATTCCCTAAGCCTAAAACTGCTGTTCCGTTAGAAATTACTGCTACTAAATTTCCTTTAGAGGTATATTTGTACACATTATTTTTGTCTTTCGCTATTTCTAAACAAGGAGCTGCAACTCCTGGAGAGTATGCCAAAGATAAATCATGTTGAGTGGCGTATTTTTTAGTAGGAACTACTGCAATTTTACCAGGTGTTGGTTTTGAGTGATATAATAAAGCTTCTTGCTTTTTTCTAGATTCGCTCATAATAGCGTTTTGTATTTGTTTTTGAGATTACAAAGGTATGAAATTTAATGAGTGGATAGTCTACAAATTATATGTCTTTTTATACCAGAATCATTCTTTTTTAGTTCAAAAAAGTTTTTTTAAAAGCTCCAAGAAGATATTGAAATATTTTTTATATTTGACAAAAATCTACTTTTTTTTATGAATAATCTGTTGTATTGGTTAAAAAGACCTTATTATTTAAATCCCTCCACAAGGTATAGATTATTTATTAGTTTAGGGATGGGGTTATTTATTTTTCTTTTTCTTTATAATTTTAGACCTTTTAAAATGGATACTGTAGATAATAATATTTTTTACTATACATTGGGGTTTGGTAGTATTACAACTGTTTCTTTACTTATAGTTCTATTTATATTTCCTTTAATAATCCCTTCTTTTTTTAATGAAAATAAATGGACTGTAGTAAAACAAGCTGTCTTAATTATTGCTATTATACTTATTATTAGTTCTGCAAATTGGTTCTATAATTCTTTAGTACAAAAAGGGGGTGATGAAGGTATTCTTACTTTTTCTTCTTTATTGTATAAAACTTTTTCTATTGGTTTTTTTCCTGTTTTTATAGTTCTTTTTTTTGATGAATTTTTTTCTAGAAAAAAAAGAGAAAAAATTGCATCAATAATTAATACAAAAGAATTAAAGCATCCCGTAAAATTAAAAAAAGTTAATACCATAAAAATTGGAAATAAAAATAGTTTTTTAGAGCTAAATATTGATTGTTTACTATATATAAGTTCTCAAGCAAATTATGCTAGTTTTTTTGTTTTAGAGGATAAAAATATTAAAGAACTTGTATTAAGAAGCACATTACAAAGTATTGAAAATCAGTTAAATACTTGTGCAAATATTTATCGTTGCCATAAGTCTTATATTATCAATGCTTCTTTTTTTAATAAAATATCTGGAAATGCTAGAGGATATCAGCTAAAATCTTCTTTTTTAGATTTTTTAATTCCTGTTTCTAGGGATTTTCCAAAGGAAAGGTTACAAAATTTAATAAATACATCTTCCTTATCATCATAGATACTTTCCTGTTGATACCAAAAACATTTATAATACGTATTTTTTTTTCCTTTTCTTCCCAAAAGTTTCCAATATAAAACATAAAAAAAATTGATATACTTTTCTCCTTTATATTTGTGGCATTAACAGGTAAGAGTTTTATTTGATTTATTATTAATATACTTCAAATTAACTTTTTCATATAACCCCTTAATATAGGGTTTATTTTAAAACAAAAACAGTTATGCCTTTTATTAAAAATTTATTTATCTCCTTTTTATTTATATTTCCAACTCTTATGTTTTCACAACATTTAACTCAAAATGTTAAAGGAATTGTTTTAGACAAAGAATCTGAATACCCTCTTTTAGGAGCAGAAGTTTATATTAAAATAAACAAAAAAGAGTATTGGGCTGTAACGGATTATAATGGTAATTATCTTATAAAAGATGTGCCCGTAGGAAAAATAAATATCCAGGCATTTTATAATGGGTATAAACCTCAGTCTTTTATACAATTAACTTTACACAGTGGTAAAGAATTAGTTGTAGATTTTAATTTATTAGAAACAATAAGTTCCTTAGATAATATAGTAATAAAGGCATCTTCTAAGAGAGATAACATAAGTTTTGTAACAAGTTCTTCTTATGGTTTTAATATAGAGCAAACCAATAAATATGCAGGCTCTTTAGCTGATGTTTCTAGAATGGCTATGAATTACGCTGGGGTAAATGGAAATGATGATAGCAGAAACGATATTATTGTTAGAGGTAATAATCCTTCTTCTTTATTATGGAATATAGAGGGAGTTTCTATACCTAGTCCTAACCACTACTCTTCTTCTGGCTCTTCTGGGGGACCTGTAAGTATGCTAAATATTAATACATTAAAAAGGTCTGATTTTTTAAGTGCTGCTTTTCCTGCAAATTTTGGAAATACTACCTCCGCTGTTTTTGATTTACAATTTAGAGATGGAAATAAGGACAATTATGAATTTGTTGGTCAAATAGGTTTTGCTGGTGCAGAACTTGGTATTGAAGGTCCTTTTTCTAAAAAATCTGATGCTTCATTTTTAATAAATTACAGATATTCTACCCTAGCTTTATTTGATAAATTAGGTATTAATATAGGTACAGGAACTGCTGTGCCAAAGTATCAAGATATAAATTTTGTTACAACTATACCATTAAAAAATAAAGGAAAAATAAAATTTTGGGCAATAGGAGGGCTTAGTAATATTGTTTTTAATAATTCAGAAAATGAAAATGAAAATATTTATTTTAGTAATAAAAAATCTTCTTTAGAACAGAATAATAAAACTCTTATTTCTGGTGTAAACTATTCTTATTTTTTTAATAAAAAGTCCAAACTATCACTAGCTCTTTCTTATAGTAATATTCATCAAAAAATTACTATAGATACCCTAAATACTGTAACAAACAAGCTAAATAACTCTATAACTCAACACTTAAAAACATCGTATATTACTTCTTTAGGAAAAATAAAAACAAAATTAAGCACCAAAAACATTATAGAATATGGGGTTTCATCAACCTTACTAAAAATAGATTTTAATATTCACTCTATACCAGATGCGTATCAAGAAAAAATAAAAAATAACACCTTTTTAATTGGGGCTTATGTAAGTTGGAAG
>CAZZPG010000036.1:11416-14218 GCA_964655975.1 uncultured Flavobacteriaceae bacterium | reverse complement strand
TAACCATTAAGTTACTTACCATGGCCGCTTTACGCTCATCATCTAGTTCAATAATATTTTTTTTACTGAGTTCTTCTAGTGCCATTTCTACCATACTAACAGCACCTTCAACAATTTTATGACGGGCCGCAACAATTGCTGTAGCCTGCTGACGTTTTAACATCGCATTGGCAATTTCTTGAGCATAGGCTAAATACCCAATTCTTGCTTCTAAAACTTCTATACCTGCAATAGATAAACGCTCTTCAATCTCTTTTTCTAAAGCTTCACTTACTTCGTTTACACTAGAACGTAGGGTTATGTCTTCTTCATGCCCTTCATCAGCAAAATTATCATACGGATACATACTAGCTAATTTTCGTACAGCAGCATCGGTTTGTACACGTACAAAGTTTTCGTAATTATCTACATCAAAAGCTGCTTTGTAGGTGTTGGTAACTCGCCAAACTAAAATAGTGCTAATCATAATTGGGTTACCAAGTTTGTCGTTTACCTTTAAACGTTCGCTATCAAAATTACTAGCTCTTAAAGAGATTGTTTTCTTTTTGTATAATGGATTTGCCCAATAGAGTCCGTTTTGTTTGATAGTACCCACGTATTTCCCAAAAAGTAACAATACTTTTGAGGTATTTGGATTGACTAAAATAAACCCAAAGGCAAGTATAAGCCCCATTATTATTACAAAAACAAAAAGAGGATTTTCGGTTTTTATAGTACTTGCTATACCTCCAAAAACAAGAGCCAATACAATGAATAATAATAGGTAGCCATTTGTTGGTTTGATGATTTTTTCTGAATTCATTATATAGTTTTTAAAATGATATTAAAATGATATCACAAATATATCAAATAATTTTTTGAAATTCAAAATATTTAAGTATATTTTTTATAACTTCGCTAAAAATAAAATTAAAAGAATAAAGATGAAAAAACAAGTTATATTTTTTTTAGGATTTTTACTGATTACCTTAACATCGTTTACAAAAAGTAGTGATTGGGGTCCTACAGGGCACAGAACAACAGCTGAAATAGCTACAGAATATTTAAAGAAAAAGACAAAAAAACAGATTGATAAAATATTAAAAGGACAAAGTTTAGCTTTTGTATCTACCTTTGGTGATGAAATAAAATCTGATAAGAAATACAATAAATTTTATTCTTGGCATTATGTAAATTTATTGTTAGATGAAACCTATCAAGAATCAAAGAAAAACCCTAAAGGAGATTTAATAACAGGGATTAATTACTGTATTACGGTTTTGAAAAATAAGCATAGTGTTATGTCAGAGAAGGTTTTTTATTTAAAAATGCTGGTACATTTGGTAGGCGATTTACATCAACCTTTACATTTTGGCAGGAAAGAAGATAAGGGGGGAAATACAATACAGGTAAAATGGTTTTATTTTGGTACAAATTTGCACAAAGTTTGGGATGAACATATGCTTGATAAATGGGGGATGAGTTATACAGAGTTAGCAGAAAATCAAAAAAACATATCTAAAGAGCAGGTTAAAAGAATACAAAAAGGTACTGTTATAGATTGGGGAAATGAAACTCATCAATTAACAAAAAAAGTATATGCATCTGCAAAATCAGGGAAAAAATTAAAATATAGATATTCATACTTATATTTTGGTATGGTTAGAGAGCAATTGCAAAAAGGAGGAATTAGATTAGCAAAAATATTGAATGATATTTATTATGATTAAAGTACTATTTTCTATTCATAAAATCTTGAAAAGCATTTTGGGTAATTGCTTTCCCTAAAGAGTCTAGTTTTTTAGAAGAACTTCCTGTATTTATTATAGCTTTGTTGCTTACATAATCATACACAAAAACACCGTTTTTATTAATAGTTCCAAAGCCTTTGTTAAAAATATAATGTGCGTATTGAGTACTAAAATTATTAAAAATATTTTTACTCCATTTAAAAGATGAATTTTCTCCCTTTAAAATATCAAGCAAAGTATAAGAAAAATCTATTTGCGAAGATATAGTTGTAATTTTTTGATTTTTTTTAGCCAGTGCTCCTCCCAACCATAGCATTGGAATATGGAATTTTTTAGGAGAATTGTAATAGCCTTTGTGTTTAGGTAATGGATTACCGTGATCTCCTAAAATAATTAGTAGAGTATTGTTCCACCAAGGTTGTTTTTTAGCATTTTTTATAAAATTTCCGATAGCTTTGTCTGTGTAAGCGTGTGCACTTCTAAATTTATTTTCTTCGGTATCGTTACCAAATTTATAAGTGTCTGGAACCTCAAAAGGCTCATGGCTGCTTAAAGTAAGTAGTATTTTAAAAAAAGGTTCTGTAAGGGTTTCTTTTGATAAATCATCAGAAATTTTTTTAAAAAAGATATGGTCATGTACTCCCCATTTAGAGTTCCAATCTTTATTTTTAAAGTTGCTTCCATCAATTAATTCATCAATTTCGCCATTTCTGAAATAAGTATTCATATTACCAAAATTAGTATCGCCACCGTAATAAAAAGAAGTGGTGTATCCCAATTTTTTCATTTCTTTGGTAAGCATAGGTAAATTTCTTGTTTTATTAGGCATTTTGATGATGCTTGTATTGGTTTGTGGGTAATAACCACTTAAAATAGCAATCAATCCTTTGTCAGTTCTATCTCCATTTGCATAAAAATTGGTAAATAATAAGCCTTCTTTAGCTAGTTTATTTAAGTTTTCGGTAACGTTAGCTTCTCCTTTGGTAACGGCTACTATTTTGGCAGTTAAACTTTCCCAAATAATTAAAATTACATTGGGTTTTGTAGTGTTTAAAATAGTATCTTTTACTTT
>CAZZPG010000036.1:0-11406 GCA_964655975.1 uncultured Flavobacteriaceae bacterium | reverse complement strand
TACAAAAGGTGGTCGTCCGGGAGATTTACCAGCTTTTAATCTTGAAATAATACCGGATACCCTCACCATAATAAATTCATCAAGATTACTCGAAAAAATAGATAAAAATTTCAACCTCTCTAAAAGAGGATTTTTTTCTTTATTGATGATTTTTATAGCGATTGCATCATTAAAAAAACGATATGGGTTTTTACTATAATATTTCATTTGAGAAATAGAGTTTCCAAAATTCCATGCAAAATTTATAGCAGTATGATTTGCAAACATTTGTTTAGAAAAATACACATTACTTTGATTAATAGGTATGGTTTGCCACCCACCTCTAATAGGTAGTAGTAAAAAACCAATTAAAAATAAAAAAATAGGAATTTCTATTAATTTTCCTTTTTCTAATTGATTTGTTTTATTCTTAATAATTTTACCAAACCATTTAGAAATAAAAAAAGAAGTTACTAACCAAAAAACAGTTCCAAAAATAAGTTGATAGGTAGTTACAGATGCCAACATTATTTTAGGAGTATTAATATAAGTTAGTAAAGTAGAATCTACCCGAATACCCCAAGCATCATACAGAGAAGCATCAATAATTAATAATAATGTAAGAATAAAAACTATGAGATAAGTAACTGTTTTTAATACTATTGTAATTGTTTTTTTTGGTAGCCAAATAGAAAAAAGAATGATAAGAAAGGGTAGTATTGTTAGATATCCAACAGAAGAAATATCTAAACGAAAACCGTAAAAAAAAGTTTTTAAAGTTTCTGAAAAACCAATTTCTTTAGATTTAGAAAAATGAAAAATCAGAAAAAATACTCTTGCTAATAAAAAATATCCTATCCACATTAAAAAATAATGGAAGTTAAGTAAAACTCTATTTTTTATACTTTTCATATTACTCTGTTACTTTTAATCGTGCTTTTGCAGTTACAGAAACATCAGAAAAATCTGCATTTAAAAATTTTAAATAACCAACAATGGCAATCATAGCAGCATTATCTGTAGTGTATTCAAATTTAGGAATAAAGGTTTGCCAACCCCAATGTTTTTGGGCTAATTGTAAACGTTTTCTAATTTCAGAATTGGCAGAAACACCACCAGCAATAGCTATTTGTTTAATGCCAGTTTGTTTTACAGCATTTTTAAGTTTGTCCATTAAAATTTCTACAATGGTGTGTTGTATTGAAGCACAAATATCGTGTAAATTTTCTTTGATAAAATGAGGATTTTCTTTTACTTTTTTCTGAATAAAATACAAAATGGCAGTTTTTAATCCACTAAAACTAAAGTCTAAACTGCCTACTTTTGGTTTGGTAAAAGGAAAGGCTTTTGGGTTTCCTTTTTGTGCATATTTATCGATTAAAGGACCTCCAGGGTAGGGAAGCCCTAGTATTTTAGCAGATTTATCAAAAGCTTCACCAACAGCATCATCAATTGTTTCTCCTAATACTTTCATATCAAAATAGTTAGATACTTTAACAATTTGAGTGTGACCACCACTTATGGTTAAGCAAATGAAAGGAAAGGTAGGTTTTTTACTGTTTTCTTCTTCAATAAAATGGGCTAAAATATGTGCTTGCATATGGTTTACATCTATTAACGGAATTTGTAAACCTAAGGCTAAAGATTTTGCAAAAGAAGTACCCACCAATAAAGACCCCATTAAACCAGGACCACGGGTAAAGGCAATGGCACTTAATTGTTTTTTATCAATATTTGCTTGTTTAAGAGCTTGTTGAATTACAGGAACAATGTTTTGTTGATGTGCTCTTGATGCTAATTCTGGTACAACGCCTCCATATTTTGCGTGTACTTCTTGGTTTGCGATAATATTACTTAATACTTTACCATTACTTATAACGGATGCACTGGTATCATCACAAGAAGATTCTATGCCTAAAATGTAACTATTTTTAGTTTTCAAAAGAAAAAAAATTAAATATATAATATGCAAAAATATTGATTCAAATTTAATAGTTATCAAAAATTGCACGTTCTTTGTATAATTGGCAAAATTATTGATAATTGTTAGTCCTTATTACTTAATTTTATTAGAAATTTATTATCAAAAAAATAATAAAAATAATTGTTAGATGGCTAGGGTATTTACTACTCTTTTTCTTGTTAATAAGTATTTTATTGTCTATCCCCGCAGTACAAACCCGTTTGGCAAGATATGCTACACAAAAGATAAATAAAGAGTTTGGAACAAATTTATTAATTAAAAAATTAGATTTATCATTTTTAGGAAGAGTACAACTAAAGGGAGTAGAAATAAGAGATCATCATAAAGATACTCTTATTTTTGTTAAGAACTTGAAAACATCAATTTTAAGTGCCAAAAAAATTATTGATGGAAATTTAGACCTAGGAAGTATTACCTTAGAAGATACGTTTTTTTATATGAAAACATATAAAAATGAAAACGAAACTAATTTATCTGTTTTTATTGATAGTTTTGATGATGGTACACCTACAGATTCTACTGCCAAACCATTTAAGCTACACACATCAAATATTTATTTAGATAATTTTAATTATAAAATTAGTGATGAAAATAGCAAAAACCCTATTCAGTTTTCTGCAAGTAAAACAGGTGGTAATATAGAAGATTTTAAAGTTGAAGATTCTAATATCTATGGAAAATTAAGAGGCTTATATTTTATAGATGATAGAAATATCAATATCACAAACCTAATGGGAGATTATATTTATAAAGAAAATTTTATGAAGTTTAGTAATATGATATTACAAACAAAAAGTTCTAAAATACAAACAGATATTGTTTTTAATTTTAATGAAGGAGACTTATCTGATTTTAATAATAAAACTAACATAAAAGCAACGTTTAAAGAAAGTTATATTTCTGTTACAGATTTAAAAAAATTATATGAAGAACTAGAAGGTAATGATATTTTCCATTTTTCAGGAAAAATGGAAGGAGTACTTAATAATTTTGTATTTAATAAGTTAAAGCTATCTGCAACCAATGGAATGAAAATTGTTGGTAACTTAAAATTTAAAAATGCAGTAGATTATGAAGATGGATTTATCTTTGAAGGAGATTTAAAAAATGTAACTGCCAATTATTTTCAATTAAAAAATATACTACCTAATATTTTAGGAAATACTTTGCCTTCTGAATTTAAAAGGTTGGGTAACTTTACTTTATTTGGCAAAACAAAAATTACCACAGAAAAGATGGATGCCAATCTAACCATAAAATCTGCAATTGGAACCACTATTTCTAACTTATCATTAACTAATATAAATAATATAGATTATGCTAACTACAATGGAGAAATAGAATTTGTAGATTTTAATTTAGGAACTTTTATTGAAAACCCTCTATTGGGTAAAATATCCTTAAAAGGAAATGTAAAAGGAAAAGGATTTAGTTTAAAAAACTTAGAAACTATTATTATTGGTACAATCTCAAAATTAGATTTTAATGGCTATAATTACAAAAATATAACGATTAATGGACAAGTAAAAAATAAACTTTTTGATGGAAAACTTATCGCTAATGATGAGTATTTTAAAATGAATTTTAAAGGGTTGGCAGATTTATCTTCAACAGTTAATAAATATAACTTTAATCTTTCTGCTTCTCATATAGACTTAAAAAAAACCAACCTATTATTAAGAGATAGTATCGCTATTTTAAAAGGAAAAGTATCTCTAAATATGGTAGGAAACTCTCTGGAAGATATGATTGGTATGGGTAGTTTTAAAAATATAAGCTATACAAATTCAAAAAAAACCTATAAATTCAAAAAATTTTTAATCCTATCTACAGTAAAAGATAGCGTAAAAAAAATTACAATAGATTCTGAAGATATTTTAAAAGGAGAATTAAAAGGAAAATTTAAATTTAATCAATTATTGCCTCTTACTCAAAACGCTTTGGGCAGTATTTATACTAATTACACTCCTTTTCCTGTAGATTCACATCAATTTATATCATTTAATTTTAAAGTTTATAATCAAATTATAGATGTATTTTTTCCAAAAATTTCAATAGCTAAAAACACAAAAATAAAAGGAAAAATAAAATCAGATAATAACCTGCTAAAATTAACAATACACTCGCCAAAAATAATAGCCTATAATACAGAAATAAAAGATTTACACCTTAGAACAGATAATCAAAACAAACTATATAACACCCATGTATTAGCCTCAGAAATTAATACAAAATATTATAAAGTAACAAAATTAAACTTACTAAATAAAACAGTAAATGATACTTTGTTCTTTAAATCAATGTTTAAAGGAGGAAAATTAAATAAAGAAAATTTTAATCTAGATTTTTATTATACTATAAATACAGATAAAAAATCTGTGGTAGGAATACAAAAATCTTCACTAGAAATTAAAGGAAATACTTGGAAAATTAACCCCAAAGATGATAATAAAAACAAAGTAACGTTTGAGTTAAAAACAAGCGATTTTACTTTCAGTCCTTTTTTATTGACTTCAAGCAAACAAAAAATAGAATTTAAAGGAAGCTTAAAAGACTCTTTGCACAAAAATTTACAAGCAAATTTTACTAAAGTTAAACTAAAAACACTTTTACCACAAATAGATAGTTTAGACTTAAAAGGAGTTGTAAACGGAAGTGTACACTTTGTACAAGAAAACGGTATATACAAACCACAAGGCACTTTGCTCATAAATAATTTTGAAATTAACAAAGTAAATCAAGGAAATTTAGCAATAAATGTAAAAGGAGATAATTCCTATAGAAAATATGCTATTAATGTATCTTTAGAAAAAGAACAAGTAAAAAGTATTACAGCCACAGGAAATTTAGATTTTTCTGCCAAACACCCCACCATAGATGTAAAAACAGCTATAAAAGATTATAATTTAAAGGCATTTAGTCCATTAGGCAGAGAAGTGTTATCAAGAATTAGAGGAAAAGCAAGTGGTAATTTTACACTAAAAGGATCTCTAAATAATCCAGAAATGAAAGGGAGATTAGTACTAAAAAATACAGGACTAATGTTCCCATACTTAAACGTAGATTATGATTTTGCTGATGAGTCAGTTGTTTTGTTAAACGGACAATCTTTTATGTTAGAAGATATAGAACTCTCCGATACCAAATACCGTTCTAAAGGAAAGCTGAAAGGAACTATAACTCATCAAAATTTTGAATCTTGGTACATGAACCTAGAAATTGAGGCCAATAACCTGTTAGTTTTAGACACACAAGATACCGAAGAAACCTTGTATTACGGAACTGCATTTTTAAAAGGAACTGCAGAGATTATTGGGCTAACAGATAATTTAGACATCAATGTAAACGGTAGCACACAAAAAGGAACTATTTTTATAATTCCACTAAAAGACATACAAACAGTAGAAAACTATAAGCTTATTCATTTCAAATCAGAAAATAACTTAGATGAAAAAAAACAAAAAGAATTAGCCGTAGATGCTATAAAAGGACTCTCTTTAAATATTAACTTAGAAGTTACTAAAGATGCTGTAGCTCAGGTAGTTATTGATGAGGAGTATGGTAGCCAACTAAAAGGAAGAGGTACAGGAGATTTACAAATAAAAATTGACACTCGTGGTACTTTTTCTATGTATGGAGATTACACTATAGATAGAGGAGTCTATGACTTTAAATATGGAGGTGTAGTAAACAAACCATTTGTTATTCAAAAAGGAAGTACTGTTTCTTGGAACGGAAGCCCCTTTGAAGCAGATTTAGATATAACAGCCGTTTATCAAACCAAAGCAAATCCTGCAGTTTTGTTAGAAAACTTTAATTCAAACAGAAATATACCTATAGATTTGGTAACAAAAATTACAGGAGGACTTTTTAGCTCTAAGCAAAATTTAGATATTAAATTACCAAACGTAGACCCTGCCATTGCCTCTGAGTTAGATTTTATTTTAAATGATAATGATGTCAATCAAAAAACAATACAATTCATATCATTATTAGCATTTGGTAATTTTGCTAATCCAGATAAAACAGATATTAACGTAAATAATTTAGTAACAGGTACAGCTACAAGTGCCATTGCTTCTGCATTTTCTAGATTATTAAATAGTAATGATAACAAGTTTAAACTAGGTTTAGATTATAAACAAGGTAAAAAGAACCAAATAGATAATCCTAATTTAAATACAGATGATCAAGTAGATTTTTCTATAAATAGTCAAGTAAGCGAACGGGTTATAATTAATGGCAAATTTGGAGTTCCTGTAGGCTCAAACACACAATCTAGTGCTGTTGGCGAGGTAAAAGTAGAGGTGTTGTTAAATAAAGAAGGAAATTTTAGAGGAGTTATTTTTAACCGTCAAAATGAAATTCAATACTCTACAGATGAAGGAGGATATACCCAAGGGGTAGGGCTTTCTTATCACGTAAATTTTAATACCTTATCTGATTTATTTGGAAAACTAAAAAAGAAAAAGAAATTAAAAAAAGAAACTAAAAAAGATAGTATTTCTTCTCAACATAAAAGCTTACTTAATTTTAAAAAAGGAAATTAAATAAAAAAAACTCAGAAATTATTTTCTGAGTTTTTTATTATTATTTTTAGAAGTAAATTATTTTACATCCATCAGTTCTACATCAAAAATTAAAGTAGCATCGGCAGGTATTACCCCACCAGCACCTTGAGAACCATATCCTAAATTAGAAGGAATTACAAAACGAGCTTTATCGCCCACTTGTAACAATAAAATTCCTTCATCCCAACCAGCAATTACTTGTCCAACACCTATTTCAAAATCTATTGGTTGTTTACGTTTGTAGGAAGAGTCAAAAACAGTTCCGTCTAATAATTGTCCTTTATAATGTACAGAAACCATAGCTCCTTTAGTGGCTTGTTTACCTTTGCCTTTTTGTAAGATTTGGTAACGTAAACCACTTTTTGTTTCATTATAACCTTTAGCAACTTTGTCTAATAATTTTTTTTGTGTAGTTTTTTCTTCAATTTCACGTTTTTCTCTTGCACCCTCAAAAGTTCTAAAAGATTCTATTGCATTAAATTTTTCTGCAGTATCACCAACTCTAATAATTTCAATGTTGGTTAATTCATCGTTTTGTGCAATGGCATCTACAATATCTTGTCCTTCTATCACATTACCAAAAACAGTGTGTTTGTTGTCTAACCACGGAGTAGGAGTGTGAGTTATAAAAAACTGACTTCCATTGGTTGCAGGACCAGAATTTGCCATAGACAAAATACCTGGTTTATCGTGTTTTAAATCAGGATGAAACTCATCATCAAAACTATAACCAGGGTTTCCTGTACCTGTTCCTTGAGGGCATCCACCTTGAATCATAAAATCTGGAATAACTCTATGAAATTTTAACCCATTATAATAAGGGTTTCCTTGTGGTTTTGAGGTGTTTTCTAGGTTTCCTTCTGCCAAAGCAACAAAATTACCTACAGTTCCTGGTGTTTTTTCAAATTCTAAACTTACTAAAATAGCACCTTTAGTGGTGTTAAATTTTGCGTACAATCCGTTATTCATATTATATAAATTTTATTTAATTATTGTTGATAAAGAGGATAGTCCAAAGCTAAATCCTATGTTTATATTTTTTACATTCAAGCCTCCATAAATAGCAATTATTTTCCCTCCAGAAGCAAAGAAAGAGATGTTCTCTGTAATTTTGTAATTTATCCCCAAAGTAGTTCTAGCTACTATGCCTTCTCCTGTATCTACCCCTGCACCACCACCTGCACCAGCTACATTTTCTAAAAAAAAATGTAGTTTTTTCTTAATAAAAGAAGGGCTTTTTATTCCAATTCCTGCGAGTCCTTGGGCATAACCACCAGATTTACCTGCATAAGCAAAACCAGCTTCACCAATAAAATAGAAGTTTTTAGAAATATCTATTTGAAATTGAAGTGCTAATAGCTGTAAATTTACCGAAGAATTATCTGTTTTTTGAACTTTAAAATAGGATTGATTTTGTAGAGAAACCCAAATTCCTTGTGTATAAAAATGAGTAAATTTTTCTGATTCAAAAGAAGTTCCTCCGTTAAAACTATTGTATTTTAATCCAAAACCTAAGGTATAGGCTTCAAAATTTCCTGCCAAAGCTTTGTAATATCCTATATGAGAATTTACAGAAAAAGTACGAGTTGCTTTTATCTCAAACCCAATACTTGGGTATAGTGTTAAACCACCCTCTGGGGCAATCCTTCCTCCAGCAGCTCCAATACCCAATTTTGTAAATAAGTTAATGTATTTACTTTGGTAAGGATGGTAGCCTATACCTAAAAATAAGTCCATAAAACCAGCACGTAGTCCTTTGTAAATAGCATCTGAATGGATAAATAGAAACGAATTTTTATGTACGTATTTTTGATATTCAAACCCTAAAACATACAAAGTATTTTGTAAAGGTTCTAAATTGTCTTTTTTTGATTTTCCTCTCGGAAATAAAAAATCAAACCTAACAATTTGGGCGTTTTTTGTGGCAGGTTTTATCCAAAATCCTTTAGATGTTAGTTTGTTCTGAATACTTTTTTTTCTAGAATTAGCAATTGTTGTAAATCGTAAAATACTAGGAATTTCAACAAAAAAAGAAATAGTATTGCTTTTAATTTTTCCAGTATAAAAATTATAATGGCTAAATTGTACTCCTATTGAAAAATCATTATATTTATACTTTAATCCAATATTTGGATTGATAAAAGCACCATCATTTACTAAATACCGATAACCACCTCCACCTCCAAAGTGAAAATTAGTATCTAAAAAAAAATTGTTAAAGAATTTTTTTTGATAGCCAATTTCTGCACCCAAGGTAAATAACCCTCCTTGGTCTCCAGTAACAGCGGTGTACATTGCAACACCACCATAAAAAGAAGTAGAAATAGGTATTTGATAGTGGATGCCCAAAACCCCCATAGTATTTTTTAAGTTTTGATAAACATTGGTAGGCATTTTTATTGGAAGAAACTGCAAGCGTACTCTATTGTGTAATTCTTTTCCTGTTAAAGTTGATATGTTTTGTGGTTTTTGAGCAGAAATGGTATTTATAAAAAACAGTAAAAATAAAAATAGATGATTAGCTACACAACGAAGAACTCTTTTTGGTTGAAAAAAAGAGCTTTTTTTTAAAATTAGAACTCTATATTTATTATTTGTATTCACTAACAAAATGTAATTTTACTGTAGGGAATTTACTTTGTGTCATTTGAATGGTAAAAGAAGAATCTGCTAAAAATACTAATTGACCTTGTTTGTCTTTGGCTAAATAACGTTGCTTTACTCTTTTAAATTCTTTAAACTCTTCATTTTTTATATCTTCTGGCTCTACCCAACAAGCTTTGTGTACGTGTAAATTCTCGTAGGTACATTTTGCACCATATTCGTGTTCTAACCTGTATTGTATTACCTCATATTGTAAAGCTCCAACAGTACCAATTACTTTACGTCCATTCATTTCTAAAGTAAATAATTGAGCAACTCCTTCATCCATCAATTGGTCTAAACCTTTGTATAATTGTTTTGCTTTTAGTGGGTCTGCATTGTTTACGTAACGGAAATGTTCTGGTGAAAAACTAGGAATTCCTTTAAAGTTTAACTGTTCTCCTTCGGTTAAGGTATCGCCAATTTTAAAGTTTCCTGTATCGTGTAAACCAACAATATCACCAGGAAAAGACTCATCTACAATTTCTTTTTTTTCTGCAAAAAAGGCATTTGGACTCGAAAATTTTACTTTTTTGTTATTTCGTACGTGTAAGTAGGGTGTATTTCTTTTAAATATACCTGAAACTATTTTAATAAATGCTAAACGATCTCTATGTTTAGGATCCATATTTGCGTGTATTTTAAACACAAATCCTGTTAATTTGGTTTCTTTAGAATCTACCAAACGTTCTTCGGCTTTTTTTGGTTGTGGTGATGGTGCAATTTCAATAAATGCATCTAACAATTCTTTTACTCCAAAATTATTTAAAGCAGACCCAAAAAATACTGGTTGTAACTTTCCTTCTAAATACTCTTGATGATTAAATGTAGGATATACCTCATAGACTAATTCTAATTCTTCTCTTAGAGTTTCGGCTGCAGTTTCTCCAATTATTGTGTCTAATTTTGGGTTACTTATATCATCAAACTCAATACCTTTAGAAATGGTTTGTTTATTATCGCCAGAAAAAATATTCAATTTTTTACCCCAAATATCGTAGATTCCTTTAAAATCATAGCCCATTCCGATAGGGAAACTCATTGGGGTTACACGTAAGCCTAATTTTTGCTCTACTTCATCTAATAAATCAAATGCATCTTTACCTTCTCTATCTAATTTGTTAATAAAAACGATGATGGGTATATTACGCATTCTACAAACTTCCACCAATTTTTCGGTTTGTGTTTCTACTCCTTTTGCAACATCAATAACCACAATAACACTATCTACAGCAGTAAGGGTTCTAAAGGTATCTTCGGCAAAATCTTTATGTCCGGGTGTATCTAGAATATTTATTTTTTTGTCTTTATAAATAAATGCTAAGACAGAAGTAGCTACAGAAATACCACGCTGACGCTCAATTTCCATAAAATCAGAAGTAGCTCCTTTTTTAATTTTATTATTTTTTACAGCACCAGCTTCTTGAATTGCCCCTCCAAAAAGTAGTAATTTTTCGGTTAAGGTAGTTTTACCAGCATCTGGATGCGATATAATACCAAATGTTCTTCTACGTGCTATTTCTTCTAAAAAACTCATTAATAAAAATTAGTGGGCAAAGTTACGTTTTTTATTAAATAATTCTTTTATTTTTTTAACTACTATCAGGACAAACTCATACTTTTGTTTTTTTTTGCACATTTCACTAAATTTATCTAAAAAACATAGCTTTTATAATTTTACGAATTAAAAATATCGAGTTACACGCTTATCACCTGTTTTGTTTTGATGTATTGGTTTAGATTCTACCATTCTGTTGATTGTTTTATGAAAGATAGTTGTTTTGAATTTAGACCTGTTATCCTAAAACAAAATTCATCAAAGTATATTTAAATATGCCATTTACTTACATGTGTATTACTTATGCTAATTTCAAAAACTATACAAAAAAACTTTCAAATTCAACCTTATAAAATAAGGTTTTTGCCATTTTGTTTTTCTCTGTGACAAAGAAACAACGGGGTGCTGCAATTTATTTGCAGATAAATACTTTTTTCAATCTAGTATCATAGCAAAAAGATTTATCATTGAATGAGTTAAAAAAACTGAAATAAAAACAGTTATTTTTTTCTCTCTAAAAAACTCTGACAACAACGTTAAATACCCAAAATAGACACCCATTATAAATGCTATAATAAAATAATAAAAACTATATAAATGCATTAAACTAAAAAGCAATGAAGATACAATTAATGAAAAAATAATTTGTATTTGTTTATTTCTAAAGCTGA
>CAZZPG010000035.1:0-14295 GCA_964655975.1 uncultured Flavobacteriaceae bacterium | reverse complement strand
CATACCCCTTGGTGGAGGCGAAGGAAAAGGATTAGACTATCAACTAGCAAAAGAAGGATTAAGTACCCCGTTAGGAAATATAAATATTGAAGATATAGAATCTATTAGCGTTTTAAAAGATGCTTCAGCAGCAGCCATATATGGTTCTAGAGCAGCAAACGGTGTCATAATTATAAACACAAAAAAAGGTTCTTATTCAAGTAAAACAAAATTTAATGCAAGTCTATCTACAAGTATTGTAACATCCAAAACTTTAAAAGTATTAAATGCATCACAATTTAAACAAGTTTGGACAACAGCTGTAGAAAATAGCAAATTAAAAGATAGATTTGCTAAAAGTGTTTTAGATGGCTCATACTTTGGTGATGAAGATACAAATTGGGAAAATGAAGTTAGCCCAAGCAGCCCCATCACAACAACCCTTAATGTAAATATTTTTGGAGGCTCTAAAACAACAAGATATAGTACTTCTTTAGGAGTAAATAAACAAGACGGAATATATAAAAACACAGGTTTTGATAGATATTCATATAGTTTAAATTTAGACACCAAAATAAATGATGTTTGGAAATTTGGCTCTAGAATGAATCTCTCTTTTTCAAATCAAAAATCTTTAGACGGAGGTATTACACAACTTATTTATTCCTTTAGACCAGATTTACCAGTTTTTTATGCAGATAACCATTTTTCTTTCTCTCCAAAGAGCACCTCTCCAAACCCTGTAGCAATTTCTAAAGGTAGCAATACAAATAAAACATTATTGTTTTTAGGCTCTTTTTTTACTGAATTAAAACTTACAGAAGGCTTACATTTAAAAACCTTAATCGCCCTAAATTATAATAATGGTAATCAACAAAGTTTTTTCCCGAAATTTACAAATAGAGGAGGGTGGCATAGATTATATGGAGACGGAGATGGCTATGCACAAGAAAGTAGAAGTAGATATACAAACACTTTATTTGAGAACACCCTAACATTTCATAAAACTATAGGCTCTCATAAAATTAATAGTGTATTAGGCGTTTCTTTTGAAAAAACAAAAAAATCTAACGTAAAAGCATGGGGTAAAGGTTTTGTTAATAACATACTTACAAATATATCTAGTGCTACAGTTGAAAAAAAGAGTTCCTCTTTTAAAACAGGCTCTGGATTAGCTTCTTATTTTGGTAGAATTAATTATACTTATGATGATAAATATTTACTAACTTTATCTGCAAGAATAGATGGATCTTCAAAATTTGCTACCAATAATAAATACGCTTTCTTTCCAGCAATTGCTGTGGCATGGAAAATATCAAATGAATCATTTTTAAAAGACAACAATATTATTGATGACCTAAAATTACGCATAAGTGCAGGAACAACAGGACAACAAGATTTTGGTGATTATGTATGGAGGACTTTATACAATATAGGAAATTACGGGAAAAACCCTTCAATAATTGTAAAACAACTAGGTAATGACAACTTAAAATGGGAAACTACAGATCAATTTGATGTTGGTCTTGATTTTTCAATATTAAAAAACAGAATATCAGGTAGCCTTGGGTATTATACCAAAAATACAAAAGACGCTTTATTTACAGCAATACCCCCTGGTAGCTCAGGCTTTAATAGAGTAATTGGTAATTTAGGAAATACAAAAAATACAGGTATAGAATTTGAATTAAACGCAGATATTATTAGAACAGAAGATTTTTATTGGAATCTAACATTTAATATCAGTAAAAATAACAATAAACTTACCAAAATTTCTGATGATTTTAAAGATAAAAATGGCTTTCTTACTGGGTTTGGAGGAGGAGGAAGACTTAGAGAAGGAGACCCCATAGGTTTAATTTATGGATATGTTTCTGAAGGAATTTTTCAAACACAAGAAGAAATAGACGCTTTAGATACAAACTCACCAACAAAAATTTATCAAAACAAAAAAACAGCACCAGGTGATATCCATTTTAAAGATATTTCTGGGCCTGATGGAGTACCAGATGGTAGAATTACCAATCTAGACCAACAAATAATAGGAGATACACAGCCAGATTTTTTTGGAGGAATAAACAACACTATTAGTTACAAAGGCTTAACACTCTCTGCTTTTTTTACCTTTTCTGTAGGAAATGACATAGATGCTTTTGCTTTAGCAAGAGGCACAAACTTTTATAACCCTTTCTTTGGAGAAAATAAAACAGTTGATGTTTTAAATGCATGGTCGCCTCAAAACACATCAAGTAACACCCCACGTATTGTTTATAAAGACCCCAATAATAATAGAAGAACATCTAGCCATTATGTTTATGACGCATCTTTTTTGAGATTAAAAACGCTTAATTTAAATTATTCTTTCCCAAAAAAATATATAAAAAAAATAAATTTTATAGATAACCTTTCTATTTATTTAGTAGCACAAAACTTACTCACAATTACTAATTATCCAGGAGCAGACCCAGAAGCATCTAATTTGTATAATAATGATATTAGAGCAGGAAGAGATAATAATCGTTTTCCAATTTCTAAAGTATTTTCAGTAGGAGTTAAAATAGGATTTTAAATTAATAAAAATAAAAATTATGAATTTTTTAAAACAAAAATACAAGTACCACAAATCATATAATTTTTTTGTAAGTAAAAAGGCACTAATGTTAATAACAATATTAATTTTAAATATATCTTGTGAATTAACAGATGTATTAGAAAATAATCCACCAAATAATTTAGTCCCAGAAAATGTTGTACAAAATGAGTTAGATGCCCAAGCCTTATTAAACGGTGTTTATACAATAATTACAATAAAAACGAGTAATTATTATTACCAGTTTACAGAAACATTACCAAGCACATTAATAGGAACGATGAAACAAACAGCTTTTGGTTCTACTCATGCACAATTTAAAGAAAATGAAATAACATTTGATAACTATGCCGTAAATAATTTTTGGAAAATTCTATACAAAGTAATAAATCAAGCAAATAATGTTATTACACTAACAAGTAAATTACCAGACTCAAAATTTTCTATCAATAAAAAACTTGAAATAATTGGTGAAGCACATTTTTTACGTGCCATGGCAACTTTTGATGCCTTACGCTATTTTGGTCAGTTTTATGATCAAAATAGTAATTTAGGAATTGTTTTAAGAACAGCACCTACAAACTTTGTAACTAGAGATAAAGCAAGAAGTACTGTAGCAGAATGTTACACATTAATAATATCTGATCTTGATTTTGCAATTACTAATGCACCAGAATACACAATTAGCTATAGAGCATCTAAAACTGCAGCCAAGGCATTAAAAGCGAGGGTTTTACTTTTTCAAAAAAAATATGCTGAAGCAGCAGCTTTAGCTGATGAAGTTATAAATGAAGCTACCGTTAATTTAGAACCTAATTTTAAAACCGTTTTTAGTAAAGGCTTAAAATCATCTGAGATGATTTTTATGACCTATAGAGATGAAAATTCTGATAAAGAAGATAGCAATAGTAAGAGGTATTATAGTGGTAGAGTTGGTACAACATGGTTTCCTACCTTAATGAATGGAGACCCTAGAAAAGAACTTACCTACAAAAGATCAAAAATACTAAAGGTAAATAATATTGAAACTTTTAGACCCACATATTTTATGCGTTTAGCAGAAATATACTTAATAAAAGCAGAAGGACTAGCCTTTAGTGGAGCTAGTTTTGTTGATAGCAGTACTCCTTTAAATATTATCAGAAATCGTGCAGGTATTGGAGATACCCCAGCTTTAACAATTGATGAACTCAAAAACGATATTTTTAATGAAATAGTTAGAGAATTAGCCTTTGAAAATGGTAGTGAATGGTTTGCGGCCATACGCTTTGATAAAGCTATGACTTTAAAACCCACAATTACTAGTAAAAATCAATATATTTTACCCATTCCAGAAGAAGAAATAGCAGGTAACGGAGCCATTACATTAGCCAATCAAAACCCAGGATATGAATAAAAAAAAATAGTGCATTATTTAGAACTAAAATAGAGTTGCTTTTTATTATAAAGTAGCTCTATTTTAGATTTATGATAATATCATAAAAGAATTTCACTGTTTTTTTATTGAATTATTATATTTTACTTGCAAAATTTTTAACGGTATCTTACCGTTAAAAACGGTAGTTTACATAAAATTTTGTTAATTTTTTTATGATTATAAATGAATCTTTAAAGGCAATATATCGTTAAATTAACGAAGAAATCAATAAATGTTATTAGGAGTTTTATTGAAGTGTCTATATTTGTAGAATAAATTACTTATAACCACATACAGGTTTAAATTTTTATAAGAAATCTGTTTTTTAATAACATATTTAATAAATAATTTAACCCTAATAAGTAGTATATCATATCAAACATTTTTTAGTTTGATATGATAGCTAACCAAAATATAATAAATAGTAAAAAATGAAAAAAAAAATCTTTATAGCACTCCTTTTTGTAGGATTAGTTTCTTTTGCACAAACAGAAAACAACCCAGTAGTTTTTAAAACATCTTTTGAAAAAATTTCAGATACAGAATACAATTTAATTTTTAAAGCAAAAATACAACCCAATTGGCATTTTTACTCGCAATACAACCCAGAAGGAGCCTCGTTGCCCCTAGAATTTACGGCTATAGATAAAACCCCTAATTTTAAACTGCTAGGAAAAGCAATAGAAAGCAAAACCCATAAAGAGTATAGTGAAATTTGGAAAAAAGAAGAAATATTTTTTAGCAATTCGGCTACCATCATTCAAAAAATAAAATTAAAAGATAAAGCTGTTACTAGCATAAAAATTAATTTATATGGACAAGCATGTAAAACATCTTGTATCCAAATAGATAAAGATTTTATATTTGATTTAACAAAAATTTCCTTAGCAAGTAAAAAATTACTTCCAAACAAAACAAAAAAAGAAGCAACAGTTAATGTTATTGAAAAAGGGAGAACATCAAAAAATCAAAGCTTATGGGCTTTATTTATTCTAAGTTTTTTTGCTGGTTTTGCTGCCCTATTAACACCTTGTGTATTCCCTATGATACCTATGACGGTAAGTTTTTTTACCAAACAAAGTAAAAATAGAGCTGTTGGAATTAGAAATGCCATTATCTTTGGAGTTTCAATCATTGTTCTATACGTACTATTAGGGGTAGTTGTTTCCAAAATTTTTGGAGCAGATGCCCTAAATGCACTCTCTACTAACGTGTGGTTTAATGTTGTTTTCTTTATACTATTGGTAGTATTTGCAATATCCTTTTTAGGAGCTTTTGAAATTATTTTACCAAGCTCTTGGGGTACAAAAGTAGATGCAAAAGCAGACAAAGGAGGTATTATAGGAATCTTTTTTATGGCATTAGCACTGGCTATTGTATCGTTTTCTTGTACAGGACCTATTGTAGGTACAGCTTTAGTTGCAGCAGCATCACAAGGAGGAATTGCACCAATTATTAGTATGCTTGGCTTTTCACTAGCTATTGCCTTACCTTTTACATTATTTGCAGCTTTTCCAGGCTGGATGAACTCATTACCAAAATCTGGTGGCTGGTTAAATACCGTAAAAGTAGTTTTAGGATTTTTAGAACTCGCCCTAGCCTTTAAATTTTTATCAAATGCAGATTTAGTTTTAGACCTCCATCTATTAGAAAGAGAAGTTTTTATTGCTATTTGGATTGCTATTTTTGGAGCATTAGCATTCTATTTATTTGGGAAGATACAATTACCTCATGACTCTCCTTTACCATTTATATCTGTAGGAAGATTAAGCCTAGGATTGGTAGTTTTATCCTTTACCATTTATATGATTCCTGGTTTATGGGGAGCACCATTAAATTTAATTAGTGCTTTTCCACCACCACAACATTATAGTGAATCTCCTTACGGCGTTGGTTTTTCTAAATTAGGAAGCAGAGGAACTACAAATCATGCAGATATACCAGAAGGAGCTCATCTAATGGCACCGTATGATATAGTTGCTTTTAATGATTATGATAAAGGATTAGCCTATGCCAAGAAAGTAAATAAACCTATTTTTATAGATTTTACAGGAAAGGCCTGTGTAAATTGTCGTAAAATGGAACAAAACGTTTGGGTAAAAGACAAAGTGTTAGAAAAACTGAAAAATGATGTAGTACTAATATCTCTATATGTAGATGATAAAAGACCATTACCCTTAGGACAAGAAGTAGATTCTAAATTAAAACCAGGGAAAAAACTACGCTATATTGGTCAAAAATGGAGTGAATTACAAACCATAAGATACAAAACTAATTCACAACCATTTTATGTATTAATGAATCATCAAGAAGAAGATTTAAATACACCTCTGGGCTATACACCAGATGTAGATACCTATTATAATTGGTTAATAGATGGAATACAGAAGTTTACTAAATGATTTTTTAAATAGAAGAAAATCAATAAACTTCCAATATTCTAAAGAATAACCTCTTAAATTGACTGACATGATACTTTTGTTTTCTAAATTTAAAAGATAATTTTTAAACAAATGATAGATATGTGAACTTTTTTGAAACTATCCGTTATAATATGCAATAAAAATAGGTTGCCTTTAGGCAACCTATTGTAAGTATTTAGTGAGTACTTGATAAACAACTTTAGCTCATTTTGTCAAGTATAAAAAGCCCATCATCAGTTTTCTCTACTTTAACAAATCCTTTAGAAGTTAATGATTTAAGTGTTTTATCCCATTTTTTATTACTAAGCCCTGTTTTCTCTTTCACATCCTTTAATAACTCTTTTCCATTTTTAACAATTATTGAATAAATATCCGTTTCATCAACCGTCATTTCAGGTTTCTTTTTCTCTGGTCGCATTTGGGGAAATAACAATACTTCTTGTATTGATTGATTGTTGGTTAAAAACATAATTAATCTATCCATTCCAATTCCTAAACCAGATGCTGGAGGCATGCCATACTCTAAGGCACGTAAAAAATCAAAATCTATAAATTCAGTAGCCTCATTATCTCCTTTTTGAGCTAATTTTAATTGATGTTCAAAACGGTTACGTTGGTCAATTGGGTCGTTTAGCTCAGAATAGGCATTGGCAATTTCTTTACCACAGACCATTAATTCAAAGCGTTCTGTTAATTCAGGATTATTTCTATGTTCTTTACATAACGGACTCATTTCTTTAGGGTAATCTATAATGTATGTAGGATTAATGTAATTTCCTTCACATTTTTCGCCAAAAATTTCATCAATTAATTTTCCTTTACCCATTGTTTCATCTACTTCAATCCCCAAAGATGTGGCTGCAATTCTAATTTCATCTTCTGTTTTTCCAGTAATATCAAACCCTGTAAAATGCTTAATAGCATCTGTCATAGTAACTCTTGCATAGGGTGCTTTAAAATCAATCTCATACTTACCAAAAGTAGCTTTTGTAGTTCCATTTACAGCAATAGCACAGTGTTCTAAAAGTTTTTCGGTAAATTCCATCATCCAATTATAATCTTTGTAGGCAACATAGATTTCCATCATTGTAAATTCTGGATTGTGCGTTCTGTCCATTCCTTCATTTCTAAATGTTTTTGCAAATTCAAAAACACCATTAAAACCACCAATCAAAACCTTTTTAAGATATAATTCACAGGCAATTCTCATATACATCGGTACGTCTAAAGAGTTGTGATGTGTAATGAAAGGACGAGCTGCTGCACCTCCTGGAATTGGTTGTAAAACAGGGGTTTCTACTTCCATATAACCAGCATTATTAAAAAACTGACGCATTGCAGTAAACAGTTTTGATCGTTTAATAAAAACTTCTTTTACGTGTGGATTTACTACTAAGTCTGCATATCGTTGTCGATAACGTAATTCGGGGTTATTAAACTCATCAAAAGTATTGCCTTCTGTATCTGTTTTTGGTAGGGGTAATGGTTTTAAGGATTTACTTAATAATGTAAAATTTTTAACTCGTACACTTTTTTGCCCTACTTTTGTAGTAAAAAGTTCACCTTCAATTCCAACAAAATCACCAATATCTAGTAATTTTTTGTATATCTCATTGTATAAAGTTTTATCGTTATCAGTACAAATTTCATCTCTATTAAAATATACTTGTACACGCCCATTAGCATCTTGCAATTCAGCAAAAGAAACTTTTCCTTGTATTCTTCTAGACATTAATCTACCTGCAATAATTACTTTTTTTCCTTCAGAAAAATTAATTTTAATTTGTTTAGAATTGTTATTTACAGGAAATAAATCTGCTGGATAAGGGTTAATCCCTAACTTACGTAATTTTACAAGTTTTTCTCTACGTACAACTTCTTGTTCTGATAATTGCATTATATATGTATTATATGATGTTTAATAAAGGGGCAAAGATACAATCTATTACAAGATTAGGCAATGCAGAAATGGTGAGGAATTTAGTAATTTTAGTTTTTTAAAAGGAAAATAATTCTTAATTGACAGATTCTCAATAAAAATTTAAAGGAGTATTGGCTCTCTCTATTTTTTCAGGTAATTTTCTTATTGTAACTTTGATTGATGAATTATGTAAATACATATCTAATAAAAATCCAGTTTTTAGGATTTCGTTTTCATGGTTGGCAGAAACAGCCAAATGTAAAAACAGTGCATTTTATTTTAGACAAAACATTAAAATTTGTTTTTAAGGGAGTGCGTTATAAATCTATAGGGGTTGGGCGTACTGATGCAAAAGTTTCTGCAGAATTATATGCTTTTCAATTATTTATTGATAAAAAAGTTGATTTTGATGAGTTTATAACCTCTTTTAATAAAAATTCACCTGCAGATATTAAGGTGTTAAGTTTACAAACAGTTTCTGATACATTTAATATTATTCAGCATCCAAAAATAAAAGAATATCGATATTATTTTTCTTTTGGAGAGAAGAATCATCCTTTTGTAGCACCTTTTATGATTAATTTTCAAGATGATTTAGATATTGAGTTAATGAAAAAAGGAGCTTTGTTGTTTGTAGGAGAGCATTTTTTTGGTAATTACTGTACGAAACCTACTGAAAAAACAATTCTATATAGAACAATTGATGCTTGTTTTATCGAAAAGAATACAGTAATAACTGCTAGTTTTTTTCCAAATGAGAGTTATGTGTTTGTAGTAAAAGGGAAAGGATTTTTAAGAAATCAAATTCGGTTAATGATGGGAGTTTTAATAGATTTAGGGAGAGGAGAATTAGAGTTAGATTTTATAAAATCATCATTAAAAAAAGATTTTAATATTCCTTTTTTACGTCATATTGCGGCTGCTTCTGGATTACACTTGCATGATATTAAATTTGAAAAAATTTAGCAGTTAGTTTTCTATGTAATTTTTGGTATAAAAAATCTACCTTTATAAAAAAGATAGATTTTAAAAGTAATTTTTTCCTTTTTAATCTTTGATAACACTACGAGAAATTACCATTTTTTGAATTTCTGATGTTCCTTCATAAATCTGAGTAATTTTTGCATCACGCATTAAACGCTCTACATGATATTCTTTTACAAAACCGTTACCACCATGAATTTGAACAGCTTCTATAGTAACATCCATAGCCACTTGCGATGCGTATAATTTTGCCATTGCACCAGATTTTGTATAATCGTTGTGATTGTCCTTATCCCATGCAGCCTTCATACACAAATGGCGAGCAGCTTCTATTTGAGTTGCCATATCTGCCAATTTAAAGGCAATGGCTTGATGATTACAAATTTCTGTACCAAATGCCTTACGTTCTTTAGAGTATTTTAGAGCAATTTCATAAGCACCCGAAGCAATTCCTAAGGCTTGAGAAGCAATACCGATACGACCACCTCCCAAGGTTTTCATAGCAAATTTAAACCCAAATCCATCTTCGCCAATTCTATTTTCTTTGGGAATTTTTACATCGTTAAAAATTAAAGAATGGGTGTCTGACCCTCTAATGCCTAATTTATTTTCTTTTGCTCCTACAACAAACCCTTCTGCTCCTTTTTCTACAATTAACGCATTAATGCCTTTATGCCCCTTTTCAATATCGGTTTGTGCAATTACAATGTAAATACTGGCGTTACTACCATTGGTAATCCAGTTTTTTGTTCCGTTTAAAATATAGTGGTCACCTTTATCTATAGCAGTTGTTTTTTGAGAAGTAGCATCAGAACCTGCTTCTGGCTCAGACAAACAAAAAGCTCCAATAATTTGACCAGTTGCTAATTTTGTGAGATATTTTTCTTTTTGAGCCTCTGTTCCATAAGTTTCTAAACCCCAACAAATTAACGAATTATTTACAGACATTACCACAGAGGCAGAAGCATCTACTTTAGATATTTCTTCCATAGCCAAAACATAAGAAATAGCATCCATACCACCACCACCATATTGAGGGTCTACCATCATACCGAGAAAACCAAGTTCTCCCATTTTTTTTATTTGTTCTGCAGGAAATTCTTGTTTTTCATCTCTTTCAATCACTCCAGGCAATAATTCGTTTTGAGCAAAATCTCTTGCCGCATCACGTATCATTATATGCTCTTCTGTAAGGCTAAAATCCATATCTATAAATTATTATATTCGTAAAATTTTTGTACAAATATACTTTTTTAATAGCAAATTTTCAACAGAGTTTTACTATTTTTACGGATATGAATAATGATTTTACGTATTGTATTGGTTTAATGTCTGGGACATCATTAGACGGAATTGATTTGGTATATGTACAATTTGATAAAAACAACTACTCAAATTTTAAAATTATAGCTTCAAATACTATTTCTTATTCGGATGATTGGAAGCAAGACTTACAAAAAGCTATTTCTTTTTCTAAGGATAATTTGCAGCAATTAGATATAGCTTATGGGACGTTATTAGGGAAACATATTAACTTTTTTATTGATGAAAATAACATAAAAATTATTGACTTTATTGCCTCTCATGGACATACAGTTTTTCATCAACCAGAAAACGGAATCACCTTACAAATAGGAAATGGACAAGAAATTGCAAATTGCACTCGCCAAAAAGTGGTGTGCGATTTTAGAACTCAAGATGTACAATTAGGTGGTCAAGGTGCTCCATTAGTACCTATTGGAGATGAATTATTATTTAGAAATTATGATTTTTGTGTAAATCTTGGTGGATTTGCAAATGTGTCTTTTAAAAAAGGGAAAAAAAGAATTGCTTTTGATGTGTGTCCTGTAAATATTGTATTGAACCATTATGTAAATACACTTGGTTTTGAGTATGATGATGGAGGAAAAATAGCTGCAAGTGGAACTGTGAATCAAGAATTATTAAAAGCCTTAAATACATTGTCTTTTTATAAAAAAAATCCACCAAAATCTTTAGGATTAGAATGGGTTAAAGAAATTATTTTCCCACTGATTAATGATTTAGAATCTGATATTTCTACTATTTTACGAACGTTTGTTGAGCATGCTGCACAACAAATTGCCAAGGAAATTTATCAAAATAATTTAGTTTTAGTTACTGGAGGTGGTGTTTTTAATTCGTTTTTAATGAGTAGAATTGAATACTTTTCTGACTCAAAAATTAAGATGCAAACAAAAGAATTGATAGATTATAAAGAGGCACTTATTTTTGCTTTTTTAGGATTGTTGCGTATAGAAAATAAAATAAATTGTTTGCAAAGTGTTACTGGAGCGAGTAAAAATCATTCTTCTGGACTTATTTTTTACCCGTAAAGTTTGGTTTAATTTTTGAAGCGATAGACTAAAATCGAAAATAATGAAAAAATTAATTAGTACCCTATTTCTGTTTGTAAGTATTGCAATTTACAGTCAATCAAAAACAGTGACTATTGTAGATTCTCTTACTCATAAACCTATTGCATTGGCACATTTATCTTATCCGTTATTAGAAATAGGAAGTATTTCAAATGCAGATGGTAAGGTTAAAGTTCTATTAAAAAAAGAAGAATTGCTTATTTCGCATATTAATTATGGAGATAAAAAATTATCGTTTGATACTTTTCTAAGAAAAGACACCATTTATTTAAAACCTAAAGTAAATTCTTTAGAAGAAGTTGTAATTTATAATATTAATTTAAAAAAGAAATTAGACTTTGTTTTAGATAATTACCATAAATTATATTTTACAAAGAGCCTGTTGAAAGAATGTACTTATAAAGAAAGTTTTAAAGTTAATGACTCACTCACAAGGTTGTTTCAAGTTCAGTTACAATGGTGGAGTAAGCATAATTTATTCCAGCCTAAAAAATCATTTAAAAAAGAAAATAAACTTTCTATTGAAAATGTAGATTATTCAAAGATAAAAATAACAAACAATTTGGTAAGTAAAGGATACATAGAAAATAAAGCTTTTTTTAGAATACTACAGTTAAATTTTTTAGTTTCTATCTTAAAAAACAATTCGAAGGATGTTTTTATTACATTAGTACAGAAAAATGAACAAACAACAAAAATTATTTTTGATGCTGATTATTTTGAACAAAAAAAGAAATTATATTCATATACAAATAGTACAATTATTTTTGATACTAAAACAGGTGCTATAAAATACCTGAAGTTTAATATGGAGTATCATACGGATTTTAAAAAACAAAAATCTAAGCAAAAAAAAATTTCATATCAATCAAGAACTATTTTTCATTCTGAGGAATTATCATTTAAAAAAATGAAAAACGGAAAATTATCAATCAATTATTTTATTTCTATTTTAAAAGCAGAAATAAAAGAGGGTGCTAAAAAATATAATGTTACAGGTAGTCAAAAATTATTTATAACAAAAACAGAGAGTAAAAAGAGGTTTAAGAAAAAAAAGATAGATTTAAATAAACCATTTTATGAGAGTATTCCTAATTATCATCATAAAAATAATAAAATTCTTTTAACCAAAGAAGAAGTGCTTTTTGTAAATCAATAATAGTTCTTGTTTTAAAAATTTGAACAGTCATTTTTTTACTGTATGTTTGTTTCCGTCTAATTTTTGTTTTATAAAATTAAAAAAAACTTTCTAAAATGAATCAACTTTAGCTTTTGTAAGAAAAAAAATAAAAGGATATTAATAAGAGTTGATAGTCATTTAAAAAAATATGAAAGAATTATTAAAAAAATACGAAAATAAACAACCAGAAATTGTTTTTCATTGGAAAGACCAAGAAACAGAAGCCGAAGGGTGGACAGTAATTAACTCATTAAGAGGTGGGGCTGCAGGAGGAGGAACTAGAATGCGTAAAGGCTTAGATATGAACGAAGTTCTCTCACTAGCAAAAACAATGGAAGTAAAATTTACTGTTTCTGGCCCAGCCATTGGAGGTGCAAAATCTGGTATAAATTTCGACCCACAAGACCCACGTAAAAAAGGTGTTTTAGAACGTTGGTACAAAGCCGTTACTCCTTTATTAAAATATTATTATGGTACTGGTGGAGATTTGAATGTAGATGAAATTCACGATGTAATTCCAATTACCGAAAGTTGTGGAGTATGGCATCCACAAGAAGGTATCTTTAATGGGCATTTTAAGCCATCAGAAGCAGATAAAATTAATAGAATTGGTCAATTAAGAATGGGGGTGATTAAGGTTTTAGAAAATGAAGATTACACACCAGATTTATCAAAAAAATACACAGTTGCAGATATGCTAACAGGCTACGGAGTGGTAGAGGCTGTAAAACATTATTATGATATTTATGGAGGAAATATTGTTGGCAAACGAGCCATTGTACAAGGTTTTGGTAATGTAGCATCGGGTGCTGCTTATTATTTAACACAATTAGGAGTTAAAGTTGTAGGTATTATAGATAGAGTGGGTGGAGTGATTAATGAAGACGGATTTACATTAGAAGAAATGAAAGAACTCTTTAGAAATAAAGACGGTAACACCTTGGTTTCTGATGATATGATTCCGTTTGATGAAATGAACGAACGTATTTGGAAGTTACCTACAGAAATTTTTATTCCAGCCGCCGCATCACGGTTAATTACCAAAGAGCAAATTACACAATTGATTGAAACAGGATTAGAAGTAATCTCTCCAGGAGCAAATGTACCGTTTGCTGATAAAGAAATTTTCTTTGGACCTATAATGGAATATACTGATAAAAAAGTAAGCTTATTGCCAGATTTTATATCAAACTGTGGTATTGCAAGAGTATTTGCTTATTTAATGGAATCTAAAATTCAATTACCCATGCAAGACAAAGCTATTTTTGATGATACATCTAACATTATTAAAAAAGCCATTCAAAAGATACATAATTTGAATCCGAATAAAACCAATATTTGTAAAACAGGATTTGAAATTGCCTTAAAAAAACTAATTTAAAACCAAACAGTACATTATGGAAAC
>CAZZPG010000034.1:11937-14298 GCA_964655975.1 uncultured Flavobacteriaceae bacterium | reverse complement strand
CAGATTGCATTGGCTACTGCCAAATCTGTTTGTGGCTCAAAGAGAATAGATTTATTTGCTGCCATACTAGAGCGTGTGGTTCTTGTTGCAAAGTCTATAATTTTAGCTCCTCTTCTATTTTGTTGGTCTAACATTCTTGAAAACAGTACTGGATGCATTTCTGCCATATTATTACCCCAAGTTATAAAGTAATCTGCATAATCAATATCTTCATAACAGCCCATAGGTTCGTCTGCTCCAAAGGTGGTTAAAAATCCTGCTACGGCACTTGCCATACACAAACGTGCATTACAATCTAAGTTATTGGTACCAATGGCTCCTTTCATTAATTTTGAGGCTACATATCCTTCTGGTATTGTAGATTGCCCAGAGGTATACATTGCAACAGAGTCTTTACCATGCTTTTTTATGGTTTGCTTCATTTTACTTGCCACCAAATCTAATGCGTCATTTATAGGTGTTTTTACATACACGCCATTCTTCTTTACTAGGGCATACTTTAACCTGTCTTTTGCTCCTATAGACATAATTTGATGGTAGCCTTTTACACAAAGTAGTCCTTTGTTTACTTCACATTTAGGGTCTCCTTTTACAGCTACTGCTTTTCCGTTTTGTACTCCTACCAAAATACCACAACCTACACCACAAAATCGGCAAGGTCCTTTTTTCCAATCTAAATCTTTTTCGTCGATTTCATTATTGGTCTGGTTTTCGGCAAAAATAATTCCTGGAAACATAGTTGCGGCAGTTGTCATTGCTGAGAGCATTACCATTTTTTTAATAAAATTTCTTCTGCTTTCTAAAGAATTACTCATATTTTTATTTTTTTGGTGTATTAAATCCTGATACTAATGAAAGGAATTTTAAACTTTCTATGGTATCTAATTTTTCTTTTAAACGTTTGTCTTCTTCTATGGTTTGTGTGTCTGTAACTACAATAAGTAGTTCTTTATTTTCTGAGGGGATAACATCACAATTATTAAAGGATTTGAGTGCTTTTAGTAGGACTTCTTTTTTTCCTTTTATTGGATGTGCTAAATAGCTTTTAATTGGCATTGTTGTTTTGTTATGTAACAAATGTCACATAATTTACTTTGTTTTTTACTGACAAATATCAGGTATTTATTATTTTTTTATATATTTATTATTAATCTAAATAAGATTTAACTATCTGTAGAAATTATCTACTTCATTATTAACAAAATATAGATACTTAATGAAAATATTTTTGACACTAAATAATTGTACTCTGCCCTAAGTGTATATTTAAAAAATTTAGGTTACTATCTTCTTGATGTGAAATATAGTCTGCAATAAAATCTCCTACTTTTTCTGTCGAAAAAGGGTTTTTCTTATTAATATCTTGTGTTGTTATTGCTAATTCTAATGATTTTTCTACGGCTTTTTCTATTGCTTCTGCTTCTTCTTGCAAACCTAAATGCTCTAATAACATAGCTGCAGATAAAATTGATGCTAGTGGGTTTGCTATATTTTGTCCTTTCGCTTGTGGAAAAGACCCATGTATAGGCTCAAATAATGCGTTCTTTTTTCCTACTGATGCAGATGCTAATAAACCTATTGAGCCTCCAATAACGCTTGCTTCATCTGAAATAATATCTCCAAAAAGATTTTCTGTTAAAATAACATCAAATTGTTTGGGGTTTAAAATCATTTGCATTGCTGCGTTGTCTACAAATAGGTATTCTAAAGTTACATTTGGATATTGTTTTGATAATGTTGTAACTGTTTTTCTCCATAAACGAGAGGTTTCTAAAACATTTGCTTTATCTACTAAAGTTACTTTTTTACGTCTATTTTGAGCTGCTTTAAATGCTAAATGAGATACTCTTTCTATTTCTTCAACAGAGTAAACACATCCATCAAAAGCACTTTTACCATCAGTACTAATTTTTTTTTCGCCAAAATAAATTCCTCCTGTTAATTCTCTATATATAGAAATATCTGTTCCTATAATTATTTCTCTTTTTAAAGGGGAGTTTTTTAATAGCATATCATAAGCCTTTACGGGTCTAATATTACAAAAAAGCCCTAATGCTTTACGTAATTTTAATAATCCTTGTTCTGGGCGTACTTTTGCTGTTGGATTATTATCATACTTTGGGTCTCCTATAGCTCCAAATAAAATTGCATCAGATTTTTTGCATAGTTCTATGGTTTCATCTGGTAGTGGATTTCCTGTCTTATCAATAGCACACGCCCCCATAAGTGCTTCTTTAAATAAAAAAGTATGGTTGTAGGTGTCTGCTACTGCTCTTAATGCTTTTTTGGCTTGTTCAATTACTTCTGGTCCAATACCATCTCCTGGTATTACCACAATATTATATTTCATTTTTTTATTTT
>CAZZPG010000034.1:6981-11837 GCA_964655975.1 uncultured Flavobacteriaceae bacterium | reverse complement strand
GGTCCAATACCATCTCCTGGTATTACCACAATATTATATTTCATTTTTTTATTTTAATTAATATATGTATAGACTTACATTTAGTTCTTATATTTTTTAATGTGCCTTTTCAAAAGCTTCTATTTTATTTTTTTTACTAATTAAAAAATCAATATCATCATAGCCATTGAGCATACATACTTTTTTATATGAATCTATGTCAAATGAAATGCTACCAATTAGAGTTTCTACTTTTTGGTTTTTTAAATCTATTACTATTTTTGTTGTTGGATTTTCTTTAATTTCTTTTAATAATTTTTGTAAAAATTCTGATGATACTTGTACAGGTAACAATCCGTTATTTAGTGCGTTTCCTTTAAAAATATCAGCAAAAAAACTACTGATAATTACTTTAAATCCATAACCTACTAATGCCCATGCGGCATGTTCTCTACTAGAGCCACATCCAAAATTATTACCTGCTACTAAAATACTTCCTTGGTATTTTGCATTGTTTAATATAAAATTGGGATTAATGTTTCCTTCTTTTTGATATCTCCAATCTCTAAATAGGTTATCTCCAAATCCTTTTTTATCTGTTGCTTTTAAAAAACGTGCAGGGATAATTTGATCTGTATCAATATTTTTTGTTGGAAGTGGTATTGCTGTATCTGTTAATTTTATAAATTTTTCCATTCTTTTAATTTTTTGTAAAATTAATAATTTTACCTTCAATAGCTGTAGCTACTACCATTAAAGGGCTTGCTAAAATGGTTCTTGCCCCTTGTCCTTGTCTTCCTTCAAAATTTCTATTGGATGTTGATACACAATATTCTCCTTTTGGTATTTTATCATCATTCATTGCCAAACAAGCTGAACAACCTGGTTCTCTTAATTTAAAACCTGCTTTTTTAAAGATAGTATCTAAGCCTTCTTCCTGTATTTGTTTCGCTACTTGTTGAGACCCTGGAACTAACCATGCTGTTACATTTTTAGATTTTTGTTTTCCTTTAACATAATTGGCAGCTACTCTAAAATCTTCTATTCTAGAATTGGTACAACTTCCTAAAAACACATAATTTATTTGTTTATCTATTAAACTTTCTCCTGCTTTAAAACCCATATAATCTAATGATTTTTTAAATGAGTCTTCTTCTAAAACAGGTATGTTTTCAGTAATTTTTATTCCCATTCCTGGGTTTGTACCATAGGTAAGCATTGGTTCTATGTCTGATGCATTAAACCAATATTCTTGATTAAAAACAGCATTGTTATCGGTTTTTAATGTTTTCCAATAGCTTACTTTTTTATCAAATTCATCTCCTTTTGGAGCAAATTCTCTTCCTTTTATGTAACTAAAAGTAGTTTCGTCTGGTGCAATCATGCCTCCTCTTGCTCCCATTTCTATACTCATATTGCAGACAGTCATACGTCCTTCCATAGACATTTCTTCAAATACATTCCCTGCATATTCGCAAAAATATCCTGTTCCAGAATTTGTACCTAATTGTGCAATAATATATAAAATAACGTCTTTTGGCAATACTCCTTTTTTTAAGTTACCATTTACATGCACTCGTAAACTTTTGGGTTTTTGCATTAGTAAGCATTGGCTAGCAAAAACTTGTGCTACTTGACTGGTTCCTATACCAAAGGCAATAGTTCCAAAAGCTCCGTGTGTAGATGTGTGACTGTCTCCACACACCATAGTCATCCCTGGCTGTGTGATTCCTAATTCTGGTGCAATAACATGTACAATTCCGTTATTTTTATGCCCTAATCCGTATAAGGTAATATTGTTTTTCTCACAATTTTTGGTTAATTGTTCTAATTGTAAGCGAGATAATTTGTCTTTAATAGGTAAGTGTTGATTTTCTGTAGGTGTGTTATGGTCTGCAGTAGCTACTATTTTGTGGGGTCTTGCTACAGAAATTTTTCGTTCTTCTAACTCATTAAATGCTTGTGGACTAGTAACTTCATGAATTAAATGTTTGTCAATATATAAAATTTGTGGTCCGTTTTTTACAGTATCTACTACATGGGCATCCCATACTTTATCAAATAAGGTTTTTTTCATTAGGCAATATTTATTTTAGAGTATTTACTTACTTCTTTCATTATTTTATGAATATCTTCATCTATTATTTCTTTTTGTTTATCTGCATATTTTAAGAAAATTTTGTAAGCTGTATCTAATTGTACTTTGGTTAATTCATAACCTATATTTTTAGCTCTGTATGCCAATGCTGCTCTACCACTTCTTGCCGTTAGTACGATAGAGCTTTCTAAAACTCCTACATCTGAGGGGTTCATGATTTCATAGGTTTCTCTATTTTTTATTACTCCGTCTTGATGTATACCAGAGCTATGTGCAAAAGCATTATCACCAACAACTGCTTTATTTGGCTGAACGATCATCCCCATTTTATCACGTACCATATGACTGGTATCATATAATAATTGAGTTTTTATATTTGTTTCTAGATTTAAGTACGGATGTTGTTTTAAAATCATTACTACTTCTTCTAAAGCTGTATTTCCTGCTCGTTCACCAATACCGTTTATGGTACACTCTATTTGTCTTGCTCCATTCATAACCCCAGCAATAGAATTGGCAGTTGCTAAACCTAAATCATTATGACAATGACAAGAAATAACTACATTTTCAATTCCTTTTACATTTTCTCTTAAATATTTTATTTTATCTCCATATTCATTAGGCAAACAATATCCTGTAGTATCTGGTATATTTAATACTGTAGCTCCAGATTTTATAACTTCTTCACACACTTTTGCTAAAAATTTATTATCTGTTCTACCAGCATCTTCTGCATAAAACTCTACATCATCTACAAAATTTTTGGCATAAAAAACTGCTGCTTTTGCTATTTTAATAACCTTATCTTGAGTGCTTTTAAACTTAAATTTTATATGAGAATCGCTAGTGCCAATACCTGTATGTATTCTAGGTTTTACAGCATTTTTTAAGGCTTCTGCTGCAACCTTAATATCATTTTCTACAGCTCTAGTTAAGCCACAAACGGTTGCGTTTTTTACTACTTTTGTTATTTCTTGAACAGAAGCAAAATCTCCAGGGCTAGAAACAGGAAACCCCGCTTCTATAATATCTACACCCATAAAATCTAAGCGTTCTGCTATTACTAATTTTTGTTTGGTATCTAACTTACAACCAGGCACTTGCTCACCATCTCTTAAGGTTGTATCAAAAATTTGAACTTTATTATTTTGCATCTATTTTTTAATATTTTCTTTTTAGTTAAAAACAAATGTATATATTGGCTTTTTTAATGAGGTTTTAAAAGATTATTAATTACGATGTTAAAACCTATTAGTAAGATATATATATTATTGATTTTCTGTTTTTTATGATTAAAAAAAGTACATTGTCCAACTCTCAAAATGATACTTTATTTGTATTGATACAATCCTTGTCTAAATCTGAGAAACGACAATTTAATTTATATGTAGGAAGATTAGAAGGAAATGTAGATGCTAAGTTTCTATCTTTATTTAAATTTTTAGATAAATTAAAAAGATATGATGAAAAAGAAATCATTAAAAACGGTATTGTTAGTAAACAGCAATTATCTAACTTAAAAGCTCATTTATACAAACAAATTTTAATTAGTTTACGTTTAAATCCTTCGCTTAAAAACATACGAATTCAATTAAGAGAACAATTAGATTTTGCAACCATTTTATATCAAAAAGGATTATATAAACAGAGTTTAAAACTTCTTGACAAGGCAAAAAATTTAGCAATAGAAAATGAAGAAAAAAATATTGCTTATGAAATTGTAGAACTAGAAAAAGTAATTGAAAGCCAGTATATTACTAGAAGTATTCATACACGTGCTGATGAGCTAACTACACAAGCTAAACAGTTAAGTTTACAAAATATTATTACAAGTAAACTTTCTAACCTATCTTTACAATTATATGGTATTTTATTAAAAACTGGTTATGCTAGAAATAATAATGAATTACAAAAAATTAATACTTATTTTAACAAAAAACTACCTAAATATAATTTTAATAAACTTGGTTTTAGAGAAAAACTTTGGCTGTACAAAGCACATTTATGGCGTAGTTTTTTAACACAAAACTTTTTACAAAGCTATAAATTTGCTAACAAATGGGTTAACTTATTTAAAGAACAACCAAAAAATATTAAACTGCATCCTGTTTTTTATTTAAAAGGAAAAAATTATTTATTAGAGTCACTATTTTTTATACAGCATTACAGTAAATTTAATGAAGAACTTTCTCTTTTTGAACAAGAAATAGAAGAACTTAAAATACCTATAAACAATAATACTGAAATTCTTATTTTTCAATATCTATATGCTAATAAGCTCCATTTTCATTTTTTAAATGGCACCTTTTCTGAAGGTGAATACTTAGTTTCTATCATCAATAAAAAAATAGAACTCTATAAAAACCAACTAGATACACATCATATAATTATTTTATATTATAAAATTGCTTGTTTGTATTTTGGTATGGGAAAAAATGAAGAATGTATTTTTTATTTAAACAAAATTATTACCATTAAAAATATACGTGTTGCAGAAGATTTACAATGTTTTGCTAGAGTATTAAGCTTAATAGCTCATTATGAATGTGGTTTAGATTATGACTTTGAAAGACAATTTAAAGACACTTATAAGTTTTTATTAAAAATGGAGAACTTACAAGAAGTTCAAAAAGTGTTTATCATATCTATTAAAGCATTAGGAGATGTATATCCTCATGAAATTAAAAAAGAATTAAAAAAGATATATGCCCAATTAAAAGAATTTGAAAATCATCCTTATGAAAAAAGAGCTTTTTTATATTTAGACATCCTCTCTTGG
>CAZZPG010000034.1:0-6971 GCA_964655975.1 uncultured Flavobacteriaceae bacterium | reverse complement strand
GTTAGAAAGTAAAATTGAAAACAAGCCCGTTTCTCAAATTATTCAAGAAAAAGTAAAAAAAACCAAGAATTAATTTAAAAAATATATTGTTAATTGAAAAATTAACATACATTTGTCCTAATGTTTACACAAAAAGAAAATATAATTCGCCTTATTACTTCTTCTAATGGAGTTATTTTGATGTGTACAATGTTTACTTCTATTACAATTACCCTGTAAGGGTTTGTTATTTCTACATATCATCTTAGGTTATCAATTTTTCGAGAAAATCGAAAAAAAATCAAACACAATAGTATCATTTTTCATCTAATACAAAATAATGAAAGTTTTAAAATTTGGAGGAAGCTCTGTAGCAAATAGCCAAAACATTACAAAAGTTATTAATATCATAAAAAAAGAAGCTCAACAAGAAAAAATTTGGGTAGTGGTTTCTGCTTTTGGAAAAACAACTAATAAATTAATAACTACAGCACAAAAAGCGGCTAAAAAAAATAACGATTATCAACTTCTTTTTAATGAAATAGAGAACTATCATTTATCTATAATAAAAGAATTAATTCCTATATCAAAACAAAGTAGTATTATTGGTCATGTAAAAAAATTATTTAATCAATTAGAAACTTTATTTGAAGGATGCTTTTTACTGCAAGAAATTACACCTAAAACCTTAGCCTTTATTAGTGGGTTTGGAGAGTTACTATCTTCTTATATTATTTCTGAAGTAGCAAAATTACATGTAAACACTGTTTATAAAGATAGTAGAGAGCTTATTATTGCTTCAGATAATTATGAAAAAGCCTTTATAAATTTTAAAATCACAGAACAAAACTGTCAAAATTTCTATAAAAATAACACATATCAAGTAACTTTATTACCAGGGTTTATAGCTAGGTCAGAAAACAAGGAAACAGTAACTTTAGGACGTGGTGGTTCTGATTATTCTGCCGCAATTTATGCAGCAGTTTTAGAAGCAAAAGAACTACAAATATGGACAGATGTTAGTGGTATGTTTACTGCAAACCCAAGTGTGGTAAAGCAAGCTTTTCCTATCCCCCATATCTCTTACCAAGAAGCTATGGAATTATCTCATTTTGGAGCAAAAGTTATTTACCCTCCTACCATTTTACCTGTCTTAAAAAAAGAAATTCCTATTATTATTAAAAACACTTTTAATCCTGAAAACTCAGGAACACTCATCACTAAAAACACCGAAAACTCAACACTCGTAAAAGGAATTAGTCATATAGGAAACATCTCTCTTCTAACTATTGAAGGCAGTGGTATGATTGGTGTTACAGGTTTTTTTAAACGCTTGTTTGAAACCTTATCTACAGAAAATATAAACATTATTTTAATTACTCAAGCATCATCAGAACACTCTATATGTATTGGCGTTTATGATGATGATGCTCTAAAAGCTGCAAAAAATATTAATGGTGCTTTTCTTTTTGAAATTGAACAAAGAAAAATTAAGCCTACCGTGGTAGAACAAGGATTAGCAATTATTGCTTTGGTAGGAGATAAAATGAAAAATAACCAAGGATTAAGTGGTAAAATGTTTAGTACTCTAGGAAAAAATAATATAAATATTAGAGCAATTGTACAAGGAGCATCAGAAAAAAATATTTCTGCAGTAATTAATAGTTCAGATGTAAAAAAAGCACTAAACACTTTACATGAACAGTTTTTTGAAGAAAAAATTAAACAACTCAATTTGTTTATTACTGGAGTAGGTAATGTTGGTGAGCGTTTATTAGCTCAAATTAATCAGCAAAAAAAATATTTATTAGAGCATCTAAAATTAAATATTCGTGTTATTGGTATTTCTAACTCTAAAAAATTATTTTTTAATGAAGACGGTATTGATTTAAATAATTGGAAAGAAGAGTTAAAAAATGGAAAAAAAGCTTCTTTAACATTTTTTTTTAACAAAGTAAAATCTCTAAACCTAAGAAACAGTATTTTTATAGATAATACAGCAAATCAAACAGTTTCTGAAGTATATAAAAATTATTTAGATTATAAAATTGCGGTAGTTACCTGTAATAAAATTGCCTGTGCATCTAATTTAAATAACTACAAATTATTAAAAAATACAGCAAGAAAAAACAATGTCCCTTTTCTTTTCGAAACCAATGTAGGTGCTGGATTACCCATTATTGATACATTAAAAAACTTAATTTCATCTGGAGATAGAGTTTACAAAATTCAAGCTGTTTTATCTGGTAGTTTAAATTTTGTTTTCAATAATTTTGATAAAAACACTACCTTTCATAATGTAGTTTTACAAGCACAAAAAGAAGGTTATACAGAGCCAGATCCTAAAATTGATTTAAGTGGAGTAGATGTTGCCAGAAAAATACTAATTCTAGCCAGAGAAAGTGGGTATAACTTAGAGTTATCTGACATAAAGAATGATTCGTTTTTATCAGAAAAAAGCTTAAAAACCACAAATAACAATGATTTTTACGCAACTTTACAGCAATTTGAAACTCATTTTCAAGAAATCTACAAAGAAGCAAATGATAAAAATTGTCGTCTAAAATATGTAGCAGAATTTAAAAACGGTAAAGCAAAAGTTGGGTTGCAACACATCCCATCAAATCATCCTTTTTACAATTTAGAAGGACGTGATAATATCGTATTATTTTTTACCGATAGATACCCTATTAATCCACTACAAATAAAAGGTGCAGGTGCAGGTGCAGACGTAACGGCTTCTGGTCTTTTTGCAGACATTATTAGAATTGGAAACCGATAAATAATAAAAATGAATCTAATTAAAATTTTTTCACCTGCAACCATTGCCAATATTTCTTGTGGATTTGATGTACTCGGACTCTGCTTAGACAGTATTGGCGATAAAATGATTATCAGAAAAACCAAAAAAAAAGGAGTAATTATTAGCAAAATTGTAGGTCAAATTCTTCCTCTAGAAACCAATAAAAATGTAGCAGGAGTTGCAGCATTAGCATTACTAAAAAAAGTTGATATAGGTTTTGGTTTTGATATTGAAATCCATAAAAACATAAAACCTGGTAGTGGTATTGGTAGTAGTGCAGCTAGTGCTGCAGGTGCTGTTTTTGGTATTAATAAATTATTAGGAGCCCCCTTTTCTTTACAAGAATTAATTCCGTTTGCTATGGAAGGAGAAAAACTAGCAAGTGGTACTGCCCATGCAGATAATGTTGCCCCCGCACTTTTAGGTGGATTTACATTAATAAGGAGCTACAATCCACTAGACGTTATTAAAATTGAAAGCCCAAATGAGTTATATGCAACAGTAATACACCCACAAATAGAAATAAAAACTGCAGATGCAAGAGCAGTTATTAAACAAAAAATTTCTTTACAAAAAACAATCATACAAACAGGTAATTTAGGAGGATTAATCTGTGGTCTTTTTACCAATGATTACAATTTAATCGGACGTTCTTTACACGATGAAATTGTAGAACCTTATCGTTCTTTATTAATTCCAAAATTTGACAACCTTAAAAAAGAAAGCCTAAAAGCAGGTGCTTTAGGAAGTGGTATTTCTGGGTCTGGCCCTTCAGTTTTTGCCTTATGCAAAGGAAAAAAAATTGCTAAAATAGTTGGTAAAGTAATGGCTAAAACGTATGAAAAAACAGGAATTGATTTTGATATTCATATCTCAAAAATTAATACAAAAGGTATTAAAATAATACAATAAACTATAAATCTAAATCCTAAAAAGAGTTTTAAACTCTTCTGAGGGCTAAAAAATAAAAAAATGAACTATTACAGTTTACATAAAAAAGCTCCAAATGTTTCTTTTAAAGAAGCCGTAGTAAATGGGTTAGCACTAGATAGAGGCTTATATTTTCCAGAAAATATTACACCGTTATCAGAAAAATTTTTTAAAAATATAGACCATTATTCCTATCAAGAAATTGCCTTTAAAACCATAAAACAATTTGTAGGAAATGATATTTCTAAAGAACGATTACAAAAAATTATCAATGAAACCCTATCTTTTGATTTTCCAATAATACCTATTAATAAAAATATAGGAACATTAGAGTTATTTCATGGACCAACCATGGCTTTTAAAGATGTAGGTGCTCGTTTTATGGCAAGATGTTTAAGCGAATTTACTGCAACATCTAACAATAACCTATCTGATAAAAAAAGAAATATCACAGTTTTAGTAGCTACTTCTGGCGATACGGGTGGTGCTGTTGCTGATGGATTTTTAGATGTAAAAGGTGTAGATGTGGTTATTTTATACCCAAGTGGAAAAGTGAGCGACATTCAAGAAAAACAACTCACTACCTTAGGGAAAAATATTACTGCCTTAGAAGTAAATGGTGTGTTTGATGATTGCCAGGAAATGGTAAAAACTGCTTTTTTAGATAATGAAATTAATAGAACACTAACCTCTGCAAACTCTATAAATATAGCACGTTGGTTACCACAAATGTTTTACTTTTTCTTTGCCTACAAACAGTTACACAAACAACATAAAGAGATTATTTTTTCTGTACCAAGCGGAAATTTTGGTAATATTTGTGCAGGAATAATAGCACAAAAATTAGGCTTACCAATCAAGCATTTTATAGCAGCTACTAATGTAAATGATACCGTTCCTAATTTTATGAAAAATGGAAAATACGTCCCAAAACCATCAAAAGCTACTATTTCTAATGCTATGGATGTAGGGAATCCAAGTAATTTTATTAGAATCCAAGAACTCTTTAACAATAATTTAGAAGATCTTAAAAATGCGTTTTCTTCCTATTCTTTTTCTGATGATGAAACTCGTATTGCTATGAAAGAAATTTATCAGAATTCAAAATACATCGCAGACCCTCATGGAGCTGTGGGGTATTTAGGATTAAAAAAACATCAACTTAAAAATAACGAATATGGTGTGTTTTTAGAAACGGCTCATCCTGTAAAATTTTTAGATATTGTAGAAGATACACTTAAAGTATCTGTTGAAATTCCTGAGCAAATAAAATCAGTAATTCGCAAAGAAAAAAAATCAATTAAAATTTCTACCTATACCGATTTAAAATCTTTTTTAATCAATTAACATTTTCACTCTTCAAAGGCTTTAAAACCCTTTGAGAAATACACTATTTTTACTACTTTCGAAATCTCAAAACCAAGTTAATGAAAGTATGTATTGCAGAAAAACCAAGTGTTGCTAGAGAAATTGCTAATATCTTAGGTGTTAAGACCAAACGAGATGGGTATTTTGAAGGAAATGGATATGCAGTTACTTACACTTTTGGGCATTTATGCACACTTTTAGAACCCAAAGACTATAAACCACATTGGAAAAGTTGGGATTTGAACAATCTCCCTATGCTTCCTAAGCATTTTGATACCAAAGTAACAGATAATCAAGGTATACAAAAGCAATTTAACATCATTAAAAGTTTGTTTGATAAAGCAGATGTTGTTATTAATTGTGGAGATGCAGGTCAAGAAGGAGAATTGATACAACGTTGGGTCATCAATCAAGCAAATTATAAAGGAAAAGTACAACGTTTATGGATTTCTTCGCTTACCGAAGAGGCCATAAAAGAAGGGTTTAAAAACCTAAAACCTGCCAAAGATTACGATAATTTATATTATGCAGGATTTTCTCGTGCCATTGGCGATTGGTTATTGGGCTTAAATGCCACTCGATTGTACACCGTAAAATTTGGTGGTTACAAACAAGTTTTATCTGTAGGTAGAGTACAAACCCCTACCCTTGCAATGATTGTAAATAGACACAAAGAAATTATCAGTTTTAAGCCAAAACCCTATTGGGAACTGCAAACTACCTACAGAAACACACAATTTAATTACGAAGATGGTCGGTTTTTAAAAAAAGAAGATGGAGAACTTTTATCTAATAAAATAAAGGAAGATGATTTTGAAATTGTTTCTGTCACCAAGAAAAAAGGAAAAGAATACGCACCAAAACTATTCGATTTAACAGGTTTGCAAGTATATTGCAATAATAAATTCGGATTTTCTGCAGATGAAACCTTAAAAATAGTGCAGAAATTGTACGAAATGAAAGTAGTTACCTACCCAAGAGTAGATACTACTTTTTTACCCAATGATGTCTATCCTAAAATACACGAAATTTTAAGTAAATTAACTAATTACAGCCAATTTACACAAGCTCTCTTAGGGAAGAAGATTAAAAAATCATCCAAAGTTTTTAATGATAAAAAGGTAACCGATCACCACGCCATTATTCCTACAGGAATACAAGTAAACCTACAATACAATCAGCAACAAGTGTACAATATTATTGTAAAACGATTTATTGCTGTTTTTTATGATGAAAGCACGGTTTCTAACACAGTGGTACTTGGTAAAGTAGCAGAAGTTTCTTTTAAAACCACAGGAAAAGAAATTTTAGAAAAAGGATGGCGAGTAGTATTTGAATCTTCTAAAAGTGACTTAAAAAACCCTACCGAACAAAATATCTTACCTACTTTTATAAAAGGAGAAAAAGGAAGTCATATCCCTTCATTTTTAGAAAAAGAAACCAAACCACCACGTAATTTTACAGAAGCAAGTTTACTACGTGCTATGGAAACTGCAGGAAAACAGGTAGATGATGATGAAATGCGTGAATTGATGAAAGAAAATGGTATAGGAAGACCTTCTACCCGTGCGAGTATTATAGAAACACTGTTCCGTAGAAAATATATTGAGCGAAAGAAAAAATTGGTCATTCCCACCCAAACAGGTATCCAATTAATCGATTTGATTGACAATGATTTGCTAAAATCTGCCGAATTAACAGGTCGTTGGGAAAAACGATTAAAAGAAATAGAACGAGGTGAGTTTAATGCAGGAACGTTTATTAAAAATATGAAAAAAATGGTAGATGAGTTAGTGTATGAAGTTCGCTCTAATAAAACCAACACTCGTATTTCTTATACAACTTCTACTATTTCTAATGAAACAAATAAGTTAAAAAAAATCGAGCTAAG
>CAZZPG010000033.1:0-14331 GCA_964655975.1 uncultured Flavobacteriaceae bacterium | reverse complement strand
ACTTTATAGGATAGCCACCTATAAAAGTTACTACCAAAATCATCGTAAAAATAATAGCTGTGGTAGAAAAATTTGCAGGTAAAATTAAGATTAATACTAAGGCAACAGGTAACCATAATTGCCATAAACTTTCTTTAAAATCAATTTTTTTTTCTTTATTTTTTGCCAAATATCTTGCTACATATACCATTAAGACTAATCCTGCCAAGGTTGATGTTTGAAAACCAACCCCCATAAACGGAATACGAATCCATCTACTTGCATTTGCTCCTCCAATAGTTGTTCCTTGAGCCAATGTGTATATTAACAATAAAATGACTATGGGGAGCATTAATACAGAGCTTCCGCTAAAATATCTGTATGGAATTTTATGTACTCCGTAAATAATTGCGAACCCCATTATTAGTAGTACTATGTGCTTGATTAAATAGCCTAAGGTTGAGCCAGAACCTACTACATACACCAAATTGGTACTGGCGCTGTATACAGGCATAAATGAAAATATTGCCAGTATAGCAACAATTGCCCATATAGTTTTATCTCCTTTTATATGTTTAAAAATGGTTTTCATTTTTGGCTTTTTATTATGATATTTCTACTTCTGTAGGAATGATAATTTTTATTTTTCCTCTATAAATTTCTAACTGCTTGTTTAAATTGACGCCCTCTATCTTCGTAATTTTCAAACAAGTCAAAACTTGCACATGCGGGTGATAGTAATACTGCATCTCCTATTTCAGCCAATTTATGTGATACCTTTACAGCTTCTTCTGCTCCTGCTGTTTCTACAATAATATCTACTACATTTTCAAAAGTTTCAATAATTTTTTGATTATCTAATCCTAAACAAACAATAGCCTTTACTTTTTCTCTTACTAATGGCAACAAATCTGTGTAATCATTTCCTTTATCTACTCCACCTACAATCCAAACCGTAGTCCTATCCATACATTCTAAGGCATAAAATGTAGCATTTACATTGGTTGCTTTACTATCATTAATATAACAAATTTCACGTACTTTTTTTACATTCTCTAAACGGTGTTCTGCTCCTTCAAAGTTAGATAAACTTTCTTTGATAGATTGTTTTCTTACTTTTAAAAGTTGTGCTGCCATAGTAGCTGCCATTGCATTTTTTGTATTGTGTTTTCCTTGTAATATTAAGTTAGAAATTGGCATTGTAAATTGTTGGGTATTTATATTTGTTATTATTGTTTCTTCTTGTAAATAAGCACCGTAGTTTATTTTTTTTTCAATAGAAAATGGCACTAATTGAGCCTTTGTTTTATTTTTTTGTAACCATTGATTGATTGTTTTATCATCTGCATCATAAATCAAATAATCTTTGGTTGTTTGATTTTTTGTTATTCTAAATTTTGAATGAATGTATTGATTAAAATCATACTCATATCTATCTAAATGATCTGGTGTAATATTGGTTAAAATGGCAATATGAGGATTAAATTCCTCGATGCCATCTAACTGAAAACTACTCAACTCTAGGACATAATTTTCATAAGTATTTTCAGCTACTTGTTGTGCAAAGCTATCTCCAATATTTCCTGCAACACCTACATTAATTCCCGCTTCTTTTAATATATGATGTAACAATAGTGTGGTGGTAGTTTTTCCGTTAGAACCTGTAATTCCAATAATAGTTGCATTGGTAAATTGAACTGCAAATTCTATTTCTGAAATCACTGGAATTTGTTTTCCTTTTAATTGTTGAACAAGTGCTGTTTTATCTGAAATCCCTGGGCTTTTCATTACCACATCAGCAGTTAAAATTTTTGATACTGTATGCTTATTTTCTTCAAAATTAATTTTATACTGTAAAAGAATTTTTTTATATTTTTTTGCGATATTTCCTTTGTCTGAAACAAAAACATCATACCCTTTTTGTTTTCCTAATATGGCTGTGCCTACACCACTTTCTCCACCTCCTAAGACAATAAGTTTTCTGAATTTTCTAAAAGAGGACTTTTTATTAGCTGTATGTGTATCTTTTTTATTCATTTTTTTATCTTTCTTTTAGGAAAGGGTTTATCTTAATTTTAATGTTACAATTGATATTACGGCTAATAAAATTCCTATAATCCAAAAACGAACTACAATTTTACTTTCATGATAACTCATTTTTTGATAATGATGATGCAATGGAGACATTTTAAAAATCCTTCTTCCTTCTCCAAATTTCTTTTTTGTGTATTTAAAATAAGAGACTTGTAGCATAACTGATAGTGTTTCTGCAACAAAAACACCTGCTAAGATTGGTAATAATAATTCTTTTCTTATTGCAATTGTAATTACTGCTATAATGCCACCAATAGTTAAGCTTCCTGTATCTCCCATAAATACTTGCGCAGGGTAAGTATTGTACCATAAAAATCCAATTAATGCTCCTGCAAAAGCAGCAATAAAGACGGTCATTTCTCCAGAATTTGGTATGTACATAACATCTAAATAATTGGCAAAAACAATATTACCAGACACCCACGCAAAAATTGCTAAGGCAATGACAATAATTGCTGATGAACCCGCTGCAAGACCATCAATTCCATCGGTTAAATTTGCACCATTAGAAACACCTGTTACAATAAAAATAACAATAAATATGAAGACAATCCATCCGTATTTTTCATAGCCATCACCTAAAAAACTTAATACTTTTGAGTAATCTAATTCGTTATTTTTAAAAAAAGGAACGGTTGTTTTTATTGATTTATGAGCATCTCCAAAAACTACTTTTTTCCCATTAACTTGGGTAATTTGTTGCTCTTTTGGTAATTGCTCTTTTATGGTTACATCTGGGTGAAAATAAAGAATAGAGCCTACAATAATGCCTAAGCCAACTTGTCCTACAATTTTAAATTTACCTTTTAGCCCTTCTTTATTTTTTTTGAACACTTTAATATAATCATCTAAAAACCCAATGAATCCCATCCATACAGTGGTAATTAATAAAATAATGATGTAGATATTTTCTAATTTAGCAAGCAATAATACAGGTATTAAGGTTGCTAGAATAATAATTATCCCTCCCATAGTTGGTGTGCCTGATTTTTGTGTTTGTCCCTCTAAACCTAAATCTCTAATGGTTTCTCCAACTTGTTTGTTCCTTAAAAAATTGATAATTCTTTTTCCGAAAATAGAAGAAATTAATAAAGATAATACAAAAGTGGCTGCTGCACGAAAGGTTATAAACTGAAACAAACTTGCTCCTGGCAAATGAAATTGATTTTCTAAATAATCAAATAAATAATATAGCATATTAGATTGTTTTTTGTTGATTAAAAAATTGAGTAATTACCTCTAAATCATCAAAATAATGTCTAACACCATTTATTTCTTGATAATTTTCGTGTCCTTTCCCTGCAATCAAAATAATATCACCTTTTTTAGCAAACTTAAAAGCCGTTTTAATAGCTTGTTTTCTATCTAAAATGGATAGAGTTTTATGTTCATTCTCTGGCAATACTCCTGTTTCCATTTCATTAATAATAGTTTGGGGATTTTCTGTTCTTGGGTTATCTGAAGTAAAAATTGCCTGATTACTTAATTGAGAAGTAATATGAGCCATTTTTGGTCTTTTAGTTCTATCTCTATCACCTCCACAGCCAGTTACAGTAATTACATTTTCATTTCCTGAGCGAATATTGTTTATAGTTTCTAACACCTTTTTTAAGGCATCTGGTGTGTGTGCATAATCTATAATTGCCGTAACACCACTATTAGAAATAATATATTGAAAACGCCCACTTACACTTTCTAACTCACTTACTAAACGTAAAATTTCTAGCTTTTCTAAGCCTAATAATTCCGCCGTTCCAATAATTGCCAATAGGTTATAGACATTAAAGACTCCAATCAACTTTGTCCAAACTTCCATTCCATCAACCAAAATTAGCGTTCCTGAAAGTTGTTTTTCTAAAATTTTGGCTTTATAATCTGCTATTGTTTTTAGTGCGTAGGTTTTTTGTAATGCTAGGGTGTTTTGCATCATAAAATCACCATTTTTATCATCAATATTTATAAGTGCAAATGCTGATTTTGGTAGATTATCAAAAAATTGTTTTTTAACATCTCTATATTCTGCAAAAGTTTTATGATAATCTAGATGATCATGCGTGAGGTTGGTAAAAACCCCGCCTACAAAATCTAATCCTTCTGTTCTTTTTTGATGAATCCCATGAGAACTAACTTCCATAAAGCAATAGGTTACATTTTCATCTACCATTTTTGCTAAATATTGATTAATAGTTAGTGAATCTGGTGTGGTATGAGTTGTTTTAAATCTTTTATTTGCCACCAATATTTTTACAGTTGATAGCAACCCAACTTTATACCCAGCTTTGGTAAATAATTGATACAAAAGTGTAGCAGTAGTGGTTTTTCCATTAGTTCCTGTAATACCAATTAATTGTAATTTTGATGATGGATTTTCATAAAAATTAGCTCCCATGATTGCTAATGCTCTATTTACATCATCTACTTTAATATAGGTAATTCCTTGCTTTTTTATTGAAGGAACATCTTCACAAACAATAACCTTTGCACCCAATTTGATAGCTTTTTCAATAAATTGATGACCATCTACTCTATATCCTTTTTGAGCAAAAAACACATCATTTTTGGTTATTTTTCTAGAATCAAAAATTAATTGATTTATAGGTATATTAATACTTCCATAAGTATTTTTTATAGTAATATTTTGTAATATATCTTTTATAATTTTCAACTAACTTAATTTTAAAATAATGGTGTTTCCTTTTACTAATTTTTTTCCTTTTGTAAGTGATTGGTAGGTTACTTTTCCTGTACCAGAGAATTGTACTTTTAATCCAATACTTTCTAATAAAGCAATAGCATCCATACCCATCATTCCTTTTACATTTGGAACAATAGAGTAATGTTTGTTTATTTTTTTATCAAAAGTTGCATATTTTTTATCAATGATTTTAAATGTAGATTTATCTTTTACAGATTGTACATCAATTGGAGTTGTGGTGTATATTTTTTGTGCTATTTCTTTAAAAACAGGAGCAGCAACGGTGGCTCCGTAATATCCTTTTTCTTTCTTAGGATCATGAATAACCACAATACATGAGTATTTAGGATTGTATGCAGGAAAAAAACCAACAAATGATGCTACATAATGTTTGTTAGAGTAATGTCCGTATATTGTTTTTCTATCTTTATTTTTGTGTTTAGGAATCCATTTTTTAGCTGTTCCTGTTTTACCAGCCATAGAAAAATTAGGTGAGTAAATATTTTTGGCAGTTCCTCTTTTTACTACATTTTCTAATATTTTTCTTACTTTTTTTAGGGTTGTTTGAGAGGCGATTTTTTCTTTTAGCACTATTTTATTAAATACTTTTTCTATCTTATTGCCCACTCGTAATTCTTTAATAAAACGTGGTTTTACCACTGTGCCATTATTGGCAACTGCATTATAAAATGTAAGAATTTGAAGAGGCGTTAATGAAACTCCGTACCCCCAGGCCATCCATTCTAAAGAAATTTTACTCCATGTTTTTTCTTTTGGATTAGGTATATAGGGCTTCCCTTCTCCCTTAATTTTAACACCTGTTTTGTTGGCTAAGCCAAAGCTTTTTATTTTGTTTACAAACTTTTTAGGATGTTTGTCATAGTATTTCCTAATAATTTTTACAATTCCTATATTAGATGAAACTTCTAAAATTCTTGCAGCAGAAATTTTACCATAACCACCTATATGAGAATCTTCTATTTTTCTTTTATTAATAAATAAAATTCCTTTTTCTGTATTAACAATTGTAGAGGTATCTATTTTTTTATCATCTAATGCTACCATTAAACTTGCTAATTTAAATGTAGAGCCAGGCTCTTGACTTTCCCAAACTGCATAGTTTCTTTTTTCATAATACGTTCCTTTAGAGGTCTTCCCTAGATTAGATATTGCTTTAATTTCTCCTGTTTTAACATCCATAACTACTGCACAACCATGGTCTGCTTCAAAGTATTCTAATTGACGTAATAGTGCGTGATGTGTAATATCTTGTATGTTTACATTTATAGTTGTAATAACATCTCTACCATCAATTGGTTCTTTTTCATTGACATCATTAATAGGCTTCCATTGTCCTTTTGCAATTTTCTGCTTTAAACGTAAACCATTTACTCCTTGCATATAATTTGCAAAAGCACCTTCTATGCCTGCTTCTCCTCTATAATCATCATACCCAATTGTACGTTCAGCAATTTTACCAATAGGGTGTGCCCGTACTGTTTTATGTTCTGCAATAAAACCTCCTCTGTACACTCCTAATTTAAAAATAGGAAATTGCTTTATCTTAGTATAATTATTATAACCTATATTTCTAGCAATTAAAAGGTATCTATTTTTATGTTTTTTTGCTTTGTTAAGTTTATTTTTATAGTATAGTTTTGATTTACCTAACATTTTAGATAAAGAAGAAGAAAGGGCTTCTAAGTTTTTTTTAAAAACACTATTTTTTACAGCCATTACATCCATTCTAATGGTATATTTAGACATAGAAGTGGCTAATAAATTACCATCTGCGGCATAAACATTTCCTTTATTTGCATAAATAGTATCTTGTTTTATGGTTCTTTCTGTAGAGAGCTTTCTATACTTATCTCCCTGTACATATTGAATATTGAAAACCCTAAAAACTATGGCTACTAAAAAAAGCATCATAAAAGCTGCTACAATGTAGAATTTTGTAAGTATGCTTTTTTTATGAGTCGTCAATTTTAATCTTTTTTATAAATTAGTTTAATCTTTTTTGGTGCTTCTTTTGCAGGTTTTAAACCTTTTACCTTTTCTCTAATGGTAGATTCCATCTTTATTCGCATTAATAGAGTGCCTGTATCTACATATTCTGCCCTTAATTCTCTTTTTTTTTTATTGAGTTTAGCTATCAGAATGACTTTTTTATCAATATTATGAGCACTATTAATCATAAATAATAAAAGGGTAACAATAAAGATGATTATTTTCCAATTTTTAGAAGCATATTCATCTGTAAGAAAACTTCCTCTTAAAAAATTATATATTCTTTTTTTTACTTTTGACACCTCACCTTATTCTTTTAATGTTGCACTTCTAAGTTTTGCACTTCTAGCTCTATTATTTGTGCTAATTTCATTAGTATTTGGTACAATTAATTTTCCAACTCTTTTTAAAGGAACTTTTATATTTCCATAAAAATCTTTTTCAGGTTCTCCACTAAATAAACCTGTTCTAATATATCTTTTTACCAACCTATCTTCTAAAGAATGATAAGAAATAACACTTAATCTTCCATTTGTTTTTAAGAGTTGGGGTATTTGTTTTAGAAACTCTTTTAATACCTCTAATTCTTGATTTACTTCTATACGAATTGCTTGAAATATCTGTGCTAATATTTTATGTTCTTTTGCTTTTGGTAAATGAAGTTGTAAAACTTTTTTTAACTGAAAGCTTGTTGTAATTTTTTGCTTTTCTCTTGCTTCTACTATGGTTTTTGCTAAGGCTCTAGCATTTCTTAACTCACCATATTGAAATAATATATCTGCTAATTTTTTTTCTTTATATTTATTAATAATTTCTTTTGCAGAAATGGTTGATTTTTGGTTCATTCTCATGTCTAAATCAGCATCAAATCTAGTTGAAAACCCTCTTTTAGCTTCGTCAAATTGATGAGAAGAAACCCCTAAATCGGCTAAGATTCCATCAACTTTTTGTACTCTATAAAATTTTAAAAAACGTGCGATATACTTAAAGTTTTCTGCAATTAATACAAATCGCTCATCATCTATTTTATTTCTTTGTGCATCTAGGTCTTGATCAAAGGCAAACAATTTACCGTCCTTTCCTAATCTCTTTAAAATCTCTCTAGAATGCCCACCACCTCCAAAGGTTACATCTACATAGATTCCGTTTTCTATAATATCGAGTGCATCTATACTCTCCTTTAATAAAACGGGGTTATGATAGCTCATCTTCACTAGAATTACCCATTACTTCTTCTGCTAATTGAGCAAAACTTACCGTAGCAACATCAATAACTTTTTCATACCTATCTTTATCCCATAGCTCAATAATATTTACTGCGGATGAGAGTACAATTTGTTTTTCAATCCCTGCAAACTGGCATAAATCTTTTGGAATTAATAATCTTCCAGAAGTATCTAACTCTATCATTTTTACACCTGCAGTAAATCTTCTGATAAAATCATTATTCTTTTTTACGAACCTATTTAAGGTATTAATTTTTTTCATCATCAAATTCCATTCTTTCATTGGATATAACTCTAAACAAGGCTGAAAAACACTTCTTTTTACCACAAAACCTTCTTGTAAAACTGTAGATAATTGCTTTTTAAAAGCTGATGAAAACATCAATCGTCCTTTAGCATCTACTTTACACTCATATGTTCCAATTAGGTTTATCAAATTTTTGCTGTTTTCTATTTAAAATTCAAAAATATAAATTTTTTACCACTTTTTACCACTTTTTACCACTTTCTTGAGTTTTTATCTCTTTTTTAAAAAAAAAGATAAAATTTAGTAATTTTTTTGAGTAAAAAAACATGAAATAATAAAAATGGTTATTTCATAAAAAAAAACTACTTTTGCAGTTAAGCCAAATTGAACCTAGATGAGTGGAACGTTAAAAAAAGAAGGAAAATTTACATACATAGAAGCTGGTGAAGGAAAAGCAATAATTGTTTTGCATGGGCTTATGGGGGCTTTGAGTAATTTTGAAGATACTTTTTATCATTTCTCTAAAAAAGGCTATAAAGTATTGATACCAGAATTACCGTTGTACACACTACCGTTATTAAAAACAAATGTAAAAAATTTAGCAAAGTATTTGCATAACTTTATTAAGCATAAAAATCTTAAAAAAATTACTTTATTAGGAAACTCTTTGGGTGGTCATATTGCATTATATTACACCAAACATTATCCAAATGATGTTGAAGCATTAATTCTTACAGGTAGCTCTGGTTTGTATGAAAAATCTATGGGAGATAGCTTTCCTAAAAGAGGAAATTATGAGTATATTAAACAAAAAGCTGAGGAAGTTTTTTATGACCCAAAAATTGCCACTAAAGAGTTGGTAGACGATGTTTTTTCTATTGTTAATAATCGTTTAAAAACTTTAAAAACCTTAGCAATTGCCAAAAGTGCAATACGCCATAATATGGCAAATGACATCCCTAATATGAAACAACCTACTTGTTTAATTTGGGGAAAACATGATACTGTTACACCACCAGAAGTAGCTAATGGGTTTTATAAATTATTTCCAGATGCTGATTTGTTTTGGATAGACAAATGTGGGCATGCTGCTATGATGGAAAAACCCAAAGAATTTAATAAAATATTAGAAGATTGGTTTATAAAAAGAAACATTTAACTTCTTTTTTTTACTGATAAATTTCAAAAAAAGAGAACTGTGAAAATTAAATCTGCTGAGTTTGTAATGAGTAACAGTAATGTTACCAAAGCCCCAAAAGACAGACTACCAGAATATGCTTTTATTGGTCGTTCTAATGTAGGTAAATCTTCATTAATTAATATGTTAATGGAACGTAAAGGATTAGCAAAAATCTCTGGGAAACCTGGTAAAACACAACTTATCAATCATTTTGTAATTAATGACAATTGGTTTTTGGTAGATTTACCTGGTTATGGATATGCAAAAATTTCTAAAAAGAAACGTATTATTTTTCAGTATTTTATAGAAAATTACTTTAAAGAAAGAGAGCAATTGGTATGTACTTTTGTATTGATTGACAGCAGACACGAGCCTCAAAAAATTGATTTAGAGTTTATGCAGTTTTTAGGTGAAAATCAAATTCCGTTTTGTATCGTCTTTACTAAAGCAGACAAACTAGGGAGCTCTAAGTTAAACACGCAAATTACTTCTTATAAAAAAAGATTGCTACAAACTTGGGAGAATGTTCCTACATCATTTATAACCTCATCTTCAACTGGTTTTGGGCGTACCGAGTTTTTACAATTTATTGATAGTGTAAATAGAGATATTGCTGGTAAGTTTAAATAATTTTTGGTTTTTTCAAAAATAGCCTATATATTTTAGCAGGTTTTGTCTAAAGTATTATTAATTTCAAATAGGGTGTTTTCAAAAAATAACATTATAACTGAATAACAGAGTTGAAATTAATGGCAACTAAACAGATTAACTCAATTAAGTTTAATAGAATATAAAAGCAATAAATGAAATAACTACAAGACCTAATACACTAAGTAGTAAGAAAATTATATTTGCTAAAATAAATTTAATAGAAGTTTTAAAATAATTTTGATTGTAAAATTTTTTCATTGCTAGAAATAAATAAACAAGAAATAAGCCACTAAGAACAAATGCTATTTTTTCAACACCTTTAAATAAAACTATTATATAAAATATAGATGAAAGTAAGAAAAATACTGTTTGTACATGAAAGGTAAATACTAAATGCTCTACATAAGTTCTTTTCTTTCTAATGTAAATTAGTTTTAAAAACAAGGCAAATAATGGGAGTAAAATAAATAAAGAAATTGAGCTATAAGACATCATCTGCTTTAAGAATTTTTTTTCTCCCTCATTTTTGTTTTTTAAAAAAGAGTTTATTGTTTTTGCTCTAGTAAACCAAAATCTATTTAAAAAGGTCTTTTTTATTTTTAAACTATCTAAAGCATCATCTACATGAATTTTTGGATATTTTTTTTGAAATTCTACTAGCCTTACTATTTTACTTAAATTTATATGATTAATAATACCTATTTTATTAGTTGTCTTTATAGAGTATAGGGGTTTTGTTAAAATTTCTCCTCCTTGTAAATCAATAATACCTTTTTTTTTCAAATCATCTATAACTTCTTTTTTAATAGAATCTGTCTCAACTTCTTTTTCTGAACTGGTGGTGGTTTTTTCTTTTTGTAATAAATTAAATCCACTAAAAGTACTTGTTAATCCTAATATTAAAAAGAAAATGATAGAAACGGTTAAATAAAATCTAAAAGGATTAGAGTATTTGGCTCTTTTACCCTCTACGTATTCTTTAGAAACATAACCAGGGCTGATTAATAGAGGAACAATGGTTTTCCAGAATTTAGCATCCCAAGAAAAAAGCCCATTAAAAACTTCATAAATAAAATTACCAAAAGTAAGTAGACTTCCTTTATTTTTTTGACCACAGTCTGAACAAAAATTTTCTTGTCCAAAAAAAGGATGCCCACAATTTAAACAATTAGGGTCTTTGATTTTTGTGAGCTTATTTTTCTTTTTAGTTAATTCATCCATCTTAAAATATTTACTTAACAATATTATAAAAGTAACCTATTACTTTCATTCTTACAAATAACAAAAAAATTATTTATTTTGGTTAAAAAAACCATTACCAACTCCTATAACACGGTCATATAATCCACCAAAAGGCTTAAAATACACAAGAACCGTATAGTTGTTTTCAGTTTGATAATAAGAGCCGTCTATGATTGTAAAATCTATCTTTTTATTCTCATCTTTTGTTACAAACCTGTAGTTATAAAAACCTTGTTTTAATAGAATTGATGCTTTATAGAGACCCTCTTTATTACTGTAAGTCATCTTATTTTCTTCTAATAACTCAAAATTATTAAACCCTCCATAAACATAAACCTCTTTATTTTGATAAGAATTTACAGCTTCTAAATAAAAATGAATCATAGCATAATCTGCTTCGGTTTCTGAATTATTCCCTTCTAAGGATCTAATAATAAATTGCCCATTAATATCAGGATTATAATGATATATAGTCTCTGCCCTAGGTTTATGTAAATATAGATAGTTGTGGTATATAGATTTCTTTTTTACGTATTGAACACTTACACTTGTATTTCTAATAATTTTATTGTCAAAGTTTAAAAACTCATTACCTCCCCAAAAATTAGTTTCTTTGGTGTAATTGTAAATTAATTGATTTTTTTTAAAAAATTGAGGCTGTAAATTAGTAATAGTTGTTTGCCAATTGCCATTTTGTATAAGGGCAATTTTGATTTCTTGTGTAGGGTTATTAACTACAATATTTGGGTAAAATACAGAAAACTGCACTGTTTGTTGCTCATTTATAGTTCGGGTATCTCTACTTCTATATACTGCAACCCCAACGGTAGCAGCTTTTTCATAAAAAGTAATTCTCCTACTAAAAATAGGCTCATCATCTTCATTTAATACAGAAATTATATAATTACCACTTTTGGTAAGAACAGTGTTTTTGTTAGGTATTTGAAATGAATAATGCGTATATTCTTGTAACGTATTAAAAGATTGACTAGAATTAATAATCATATTTTGGTCAAAACCATTAATGTATTGGTTAGAAAGCAAACTACTTTCTTGCCAATCAAAAGTCATATACTGTATTTTGTATTGATATTCTTTGCTATCTGCTTCTAAATCATCAAAAGACAACTCTATACTATTTCCAAGGAGAGCAATAATGGTGTTGCTTCTTTGTCCAACAATTTTTAATTGAATAGATTTTATGTTGTTTGGGACTTGAGAAAACCCTAAAACAGTAAGTACGTACAAAAAAGAAAAGTATAAATGTCTTTTCAAACAAAAAATTTTATAAATAATATCAAAAATAGCACCATATTTTAATATAATAATAATTTGTTCAAATTAAGGATAAAAAAAACAACTATTTAGAATTGTTATAAATAAATAAAACGCCTAAATAAAACTAAAATTTAGCTACAATCAATTTCAAAATTTTTAAATTTGCGTGTTATTTTAAGAAAACTAAAAGTCATACTTATATGTCAAAAGACATCCGTATTAAAAAAGGCTTAAATATTAAGCTAATTGGCGAAGCAACACAGATGACTACTGAACTTCCAATAGGTAGAGTGTATGCAATAAAGCTAAATGATTTTCATAGAATTATTCCTAAAATTTTAGCCAAAGAAGGTACCAAAGTAAAAGCAGGCGAAGCACTTTTTTATTCAAAAAGTGATGAACGTATTTTATTTCCAAGCCCTGTAAGTGGTAAAGTTTCAGAAATAGTTCGTGGAGACAGAAGAAAAGTATTAGAAATTAAAATTCTTGCTGATGGAAAACAAGAATTTAAAGATTTTGGTAAAAAAGATGCCTCAAAAATGAATGCAGAAGAAGTAAAAAAGTACTTGTTTGCATCGGGGTGTTGGCCATTTGTAAAACAACGTCCGTATGATGTTATTGCAAATCCAAATCAAGTACCGAAAGCCATTTATATTTCTGCGTATGACAGTGCCCCATTAGCCACTGATTATGATTATACCTTAAAAGGAAAAGAAAAAGCATTACAAATAGCCGTTACAGCATTAAGCAAATTAACCAATGGTAAAGTACACGTTTCTATTTCTAAAAACTCAACCTTATCACCTTTTGCAAATTTAAAAGACATACAACTTCATAAACTGTATGGTACTCACCCTGTAGGAAATGTAAGCACTCAAATTGCACAAGTAGACCCTTTAAATAAAGGAGAAGTTGTGTGGGTAGTATCACCAGCAGATGTAGCTATTATTGGCGAGTTATTTTTAACAGGAAACTTTAATGCAAAAAGAACCATAGCCTTAGCAGGTACCAAATACAAGAAACCTGCATATGTTTCTGCATATATTGGAACTGAAATATCTACCTTACTAAAAGATAATTTAGACTCAAACAATGCTAGAATTATTAATGGTAATGTATTAACAGGAACTAAAGTAGATGAAAAGGGTTTCTTAGGATATTATACCAACGAAATTACTGCCATAGAAGAAGGAAACGATTATGAATTATTTGGATGGACAATGCCAGTATTTAACAAAGTTTCTACCACAAGAGCCTTAACTTTTTCTTGGTTAAATAAGAATAAAAAATACAATTTAAACACCAATACCAACGGAGAACACAGAGCATTTGTACTTACAGGAGCTTATGAAGAAGTATTTCCGTTAGATATTTATCCGATGCAAATCTTAAAATCTTGTATGTATAAAGATTTAGACGAAATGGAAGCTTTAGGAATGTATGAAGTAGCACCAGAAGATTTTGCATTGACAGAGTTTGTATGTGTATCTAAACAACCACATCAACAAATAATTAGAGATGGGTTAGATTTAATGATTGAAGAAATAGGATAGTATTATGGGATTAAAAGAAAAATTACATAATTTTAAAGAAGAAAATAAAGACAAAAAATGGTTGCCATTTTTTAGTGCTTTTCATACTTTTTTATACACACCAAATGATACCACTCAAGGAGGAACTCATATAAAAGGTGCAGACGATTTAAAAAGAACAATGAACACCGTAATTT
>CAZZPG010000032.1:0-14501 GCA_964655975.1 uncultured Flavobacteriaceae bacterium | reverse complement strand
TTGATGCATTGGATCGTTATAAGAATAATTAAAGTCTTTTACCCACACGGTAGTATCTGGATACACAGAAACTAATTCATTTTTTAAAAAATTCTTCCTATTTTCTCTTTTCATTGCTGCAGTTTCTACATCAAACCTAGAGTATCTATATTTTAGTAATTTATTATTAAACGTTCTAATCCCATCTACGGCATCATCTTTTTTAATATATAAGGAATCCATTACTTCTACATAATGTACATCTGGATAATCATCTTTGTTCCAAAAAAGTTTATTTGACCAATTTAATGGTTTTAATGAATCTAAACCAGAACCTATATCATAATAGTTTTCAAACATATATTTTTCATAAGGGGTAGCTTTTAATGTATCTAATACTGCAAAAGCGTAATCATGGATACCTCCTTTTGATAGTTCTCCAGTTACTGTGGTAGTATTGCTTCCTCTTATAAACTCTTCTTGATATGCTAATTTGGTTCTTACAATAGAGTCTCTAACCCAAAATACAAATTCTTTATATTCTCGGTTTGTTATCTCTGTTTCATCCATATAAAATGAACGAACAGTTACTGTTTTAGGGGGTATTCCTAGAGTTCCTACAAGATCTTCATCTTGTTTTCCTATAGTAAAAGATCCTCTTGGGATTTTTGTCATTCCAAAAGGTTTTTCTGCAAACCAAACTTTGTTGGCTTTTACTCCAACTAACTCTCCTCTATCATTAGAACCACAACTGTAGATAATTACTATTAACAATGTAAATAACGCTATTTTTCTCATATGCTAAATTTTTCCTAAAAAAGTTCGTAAACCTATTGTTTTTTTTCGTTAAAAACAATTTTATTATTATTTTTAATATATTATTATTAATTTAAACCATTTTATTCATCCCTCTATACCATCTTTCTGGTATAATTTGTGCTGTCGCATCTTGATAATCTTTAAATGTACATGGCATTAACGTATGTCTTTTGTATTTATTATCTGATATTATATTTATTTCCATCCACCATCTACCTGTTTTATCACTTTTATAAAAATTTATAGGGTCATCATCTTCAAATAATACTGTGAATTTTTGATAGTTTTTTTTAGTACAATATGGGTAATCCTTTGCCCTAAAACTAACTCCTTCAATAAAATACCAAATAATCTGGGCTATTAGTTTTGCTGTTTTTTCTTTATAATCATACTTTGAATTATACTCATATATACCAAATGAAGAAACTTTATCACTTATTCCTGAATAACGTGAAATTGCACAAATCTCTTCTCCATAAAAACCATTGGGTGAGGTATTATTATTTGCTGGGGCTTCATTCTGTCTTACTGATCCGATATCTATACTTACAATATCTGCATCTCTAAAAACGGGCTCTACTATTTCTAAATTTTTAACTTCTCCTAATCTATATGTATCAAAATACATGTTTTCTAACAAAGTTATTTCATCTTGAGGATTAAAATATGTTTGATACCCAATGTTACTAAAATTAAATAGGTTATTGGGTTTTTGCATAATTATTTTACTTAGATATGATTGAGAGTTTAATTGACCCTCTAATTTACCTAAATCAAACTTAGCATCTACTGAAACTATATTTACTGCCTGTTCAAATGTATCATAAGCTCTATAATTTGAATATGTAATTTCTTGACCTCCACCAATAATTATAGGAATAATTTTCTTTTTTAATAAGAAAGTAATGACCTTTGAAACTGCAAAATAAGTGTCTTTTGGGGTATTTCCCTTTTCAATATTTCCTAAATCTGCAATAGATACTTCCCATTTTCCTGGAAATAATTGATATAAATTTTTTCTAATATAAAATAATTCTTCTCCACTACCTAGGTTATTTATTGCTTTTCTATCTTCTTTAACTCCTAAAATTGCAACTTGTACATTGCTTAAGTCTGGTAAACCCTCTTTAATGGTATGAAGCTTCATTGTATAACCTAAGCAGTATTTAGGTTGTAATAAAAGATGGGATACTATACTTTCTTTGAGAGGAGTCAAAAATTCGAAAATCATTTTTTTATCAAAATTTTTTATGCAATATAATAATTATTATTTCTTTTTAGTTGTTTTCCTTTTTGTGATTTTCTTTTTTGTGATTTTCTTTTTTGGAGTTTTTGCTTCAATAATTTTTTCAGCTTCTTTTTGAGTCATATTTTCTATAGCTGTAGTTTTGGGTAATTCTACTTTTATTTTTCCCTTAATAACATTAAATCTTCCCCATCGTGCTTTTTCTACTCGAATGGATACTTCTTCAAAGTTATGAATAAGTTTTTCTCTTTCTTTACGTTTTTTATCTTCAATGAGTTCTTCTAAATTTTCTTGTGATAAATTATCAAAATCATATTTTTTATTAACATTAATAAACATTGAATTCCATTTAATAAATGGCCCAAAACGTCCCACTCCTTTTTGAATTGGCATATTTTCATATTTACCGATAGGAGCATCTGCCTTTCTTTTAGCTTCTATTAATTCGATAGCTCTTTCCATATCTACTGCCATTGGGTTTTCTCCTTTTGACAAAGACACATATTTATCATCATGCTTTATATAAGGACCAAAACGACCGTTGGCTACAATTACCTCACTTTTATCATATTCACCTAACGTTTTTGGTAATTGAAATAAATCCATTGCTTCTTCATAGGTTAATGTATTTAGTGTTTGCCCAGGTTGTAAGCTTGCAAAACGAGGTTTTTCTTCATCAGTTGCTTCACCTATTTGTACCATGGCACCAAAACGTCCTAAACGAGCATATACATTTTTACCACTTTCTAGATCAATTCCTAACAAACGTTCTCCTTTAGCTCTTTCTGCATTTTTTGCTACATCTTCTACTACTGGATGAAATTTTTGATAAAATCCTTTTATTATGGGAATCCAATCTTCTTTTCCTGCTGCAATTTCATCAAACTTATTTTCTATTTTGGCTGTAAATCCAAAGTCTAAAACATTAGGAAAATTAGCTACTAAAAAATCTGTTACTATATTACCAATATCTGTTGGCACTAACTTCCCTTTATCAGATCCTACTTTTTCGGTTAATTGTTTTTCATCAATTGTATTATTTTTTAATACTAATTGTGTATAATTTCTTTCTTTTCCTTCAATTGTACCTTTTATAATGTATTCTCTACGTTGAATAGTAGAAATAGTGGGAGCATATGTTGATGGGCGACCGATGCCTAACTCTTCTAATTGTTTTACTAAAGAGGCTTCTGTAAAACGGGCTTTAGGTCTTGTATATCGTTCTGTTGCGGTAATGTATTGGTTTTTTAAATCTTCGTTTACTTGCATTATGGGTAGCATTCCTGCTTGTTCTTCTTCTTCATGATCGGTTCCCTCTAGGTATACTTTTAAAAATCCTTCAAAAGTAATTACCTCTCCATTTGCAGTAAATTGTTTCCTATTATTTGTATTGTTTATTTTTACAACAGTTCTTTCTAATTGTGCCTCACTCATTTGTGATGCTAGCGTACGTTTCCATATTAAGCTATACAATCTTGCTTGATCAAACTCTACATTTACTTCATGGTTTTCCATATGGGTTGGCCGAATTGCTTCGTGTGCCTCTTGTGCTCCTTTAGATTTGTTTGAAAAACTACGTGGTTTGCTATATTCCTCTCCATAAGAAGCAATAATTTCTGCTTGTGCAGCATTTTTTGCATCATCTGATAGATTAACGCTATCTGTTCTCATATAAGTAATTAAACCTGCTTCATACAATCGTTGAGCTACCATCATAGTTTTTGCAACAGGAAATCCTAATTTTCTTGAAGCCTCTTGTTGTAATGTTGATGTTGTAAATGGTGATGCTGGAGTTTTTTTTGCTGGTTTTTTAGTTAAATCTGCTATGCTAAATTTTGCAACTTTACATGATTGCAAAAAGGCATCAGCTTCTTCTTTTGATATAAAATTATTTACCAACTTAGCTTTAAACTTTTTTTTGTTTGCTGTAAGAAATTCTGCAACGACACTGTAAGATGCCACTGGTGTAAAATTGTCTATATCTCGCTCTCTTTCTACTATTAAACGAACTGCCACAGATTGTACTCTACCAGCAGATAAACCCCCTTTAACTTTACGCCAAAGAATGGGTGATAACTCATACCCTACCAACCTATCTAATACCCTACGTGCTTGTTGTGCATTTACTAAATTGTAGTTAATCTCTCTTGGATTTTCTACAGCTTTTAAAATAGCTTTTTTTGTAATTTCATGAAAAACAATACGCTTTGTGTTTTCTTTATTTAATTTTAATTGCTCTACCAAGTGCCATGCAATAGCCTCTCCCTCACGGTCTTCATCACTAGCTAACCAAACGGTATCAGCCTTTTTTGCTAAATCTTTTAATTTTTTTACTACTAATTTTTTATCGGTAGAAACAACATATTTGGGTTTAAAATCTCCCTCTACATTTACCCCCAATTCTTTAGATGGTAAATCTGCAATATGTCCAAAACTAGATTCTACTTGAAAATTTTTTCCTAGAAATTTTTCAATGGTTTTTGCCTTTGCTGGCGACTCTACAATTACTAAATTTTTTGCCATAAATTTTTACTCTTATCTTTTTTACTCCTTTGTATATAATGGAGTGTTTAAACCCACAAAAGTAGAACCTTTTTTTTAATTACAAATTTTTTGATTACTTTTTGGTAATTTTTACAGATTTTTAAGGTTAGCAACGTTTCTTTTAATGGCTTTATTTGTGGGTATTATGTTTTTAAAACAATACGGTTATTATTATATGATTAACGCCTTTTTATAGATTTACCGACGTACAAAATTTTTAAAAAAAACAATATTAATAAAATTTAAGTGGAAGTTAAATAACTTGTGTGTCCTAAATTTTTAACATTTTTTTACTGCCAATTTGTCAGAATATTTCTTTTTTGATTGTATCTTTGCTCCTCAATTTTGATATATGGGAAGCAAGAGCATACTAGAAGAAAAGAAACAAGGTCAAGCACTTTACACAAACGAAATTAAAAATAATAAAAAAAAACTTTTTATTGAAAGTTACGGTTGTCAAATGAATATGAATGATAGTGAGATTGTAGCAGCTATTTTATCTAAAGAAGGGTTTAATACTACACAAAACTTAGAAGATGCAGATTTAGTATTGATAAACACCTGTTCAATTAGAGAAAAGGCAGAACAAACCATCCGTAAGCGTTTACAAAAATACAATGCTGTAAAAAAGATAAATCCAACAATGAAAGTAGGAGTTTTAGGATGTATGGCAGAACGCTTAAAAGAAAAATTTTTAGAAGAAGAAAAAATAATAGATTTAGTAGTAGGACCAGATGCTTACAGAGATTTACCGAATTTGATAGAAGAAGTAGAGGCTGGTAGAAATGCTGTAAACGTAATTCTTTCTAAAGAAGAAACTTATGGAGATGTATCTCCTGTTCGGTTAAACTCTAACGGAGTTTCTGCTTTTGTATCCATTACTAGAGGATGTGATAATATGTGTACATTTTGTGTAGTGCCTTTTACTAGAGGACGTGAGCGTAGTAGAAACCCACAAAGTATTTTAACAGAAATTCGTTCTATGCAAGTACAAAATTTTAAAGAAATAACCCTACTTGGTCAAAATGTAGATAGCTACTTATGGTATGGTGGTGGATTAAAAAAGGATTTTAAAAATGCTTCTGAAATTGCCAAAGCTACTGCAGTAGATTTTTCGCAATTATTAGATTTATGTGCTACAGAATTTCCAAAAATAAGATTTCGTTTTGCAACATCTAATCCACAAGATATGAGTTTAAACGTTATCCATACTATGGCAAAACACCAAAATATTTGCAAGTATATTCATTTACCTGTACAAAGCGGAAGTAATGCTATTTTAAAAGCTATGAATCGCCAACATACCAAAGAAGAGTATATAGAGTTGGTTGATAATATCTTTAAAATTGTTCCAGAAATGGCTTTAAGTCAAGATATAATTGCTGGCTTTTGTAATGAAACAGAACAAGACCACCAAGATACCTTAAAACTAATGGAATATGTAAAATATGATTTCGGATTTATGTTTGCCTATTCAGAAAGACCTGGAACTTTAGCCTCCAAAAAAATGATAGATAATATACCGATGGAGGTTAAAAAGCAAAGATTACAAGAAATTATCAATCTACAAATGAAACATGGTTTGTACAGAATGGAGCAACATGTAGGTAAAACAGAAGAAGTTTTAGTAGAAGGTATTTCTAAAAAATCTGACCAACATTTTAAGGGAAGAAACACTCAAAATACCGTAGTGATTTTTCCTAAAGAACAATATAAAATTGGTGATTTTGTAACTATAAAAATAGAAGAATGTACTGCTGCTACTTTAATTGGTACAGCAGTTGGGTATACTTATAATAACTAAAAATAGAGAGAGCTAATGCCTAACTTTTTTTTAAATATAAAAGATACATTATTTAATTTTTTTAAAAAACCTATATATAAAAAGCATTATTTAAAAGAACTTGTTGAAAATTTAGAAAAATTTCAGCAAGAAAAAAAAGTACTTCCCTTTTATATTCAAAAAGTAACAAAAACTGGTTTTGTAGTTAAAATAGGGGGTCTTTATTCTTTTTTATCTATATCTCATATGCCTTGGCACTATAATGATAAAACTAGTTGGAAATCTGTTGCTAAATATTTAGTAAACAAAAAATTTTATGGGACTATTTATTCACTTAAAAAAAATCCTTTAAAAATTATAGTTGATGCAAAAACGCATATCTTTAAAGACGCAGAATTATACCCACACGCAGAGTATAATGGTGTTGTTTTAAAAAAAGTAGATTATGGATTATTTATAGATATTGGGTATGATTTTAATTGGCATCATGGTTCTTTAGTTGGTCTAGTTTACAAACCTAAAAAAACTATTTCTAACGCTTTTAATAAAATAAAAGAAGGTACAATTATTTCAACAATATTTGTAGAAAAAAGAGAAGAAGATGGTAAAATACTGCTTCAAATAAAAAGTATAACAGACGATTTAGAAAATCATAAAAAACAGCGAGAGATTGAATGGATAAAGACAAAAGAACTTGAAGGAACCATCCAAGCCATTAGAGTTGTAATTGATAAAAATGAAAAAAATTATTTCTTTGAAGATTATGAAAATAAAGAAATCTACAAAGTAAAAATTCTTGTTTCAAAAAAAAATTACCCAAAAAAAACAAACAAAATTGTTCAAAAAATTTTAACACATCAAACTCATAATGATTTTTTAGAATGTAAAATATTATACATTACTAAAAACAAAATTATTTTTGCTAAATTAGAAATAAAAGCTGCACCCCAAAAATAAAACTATGGAAAACTTACAAGCAATAAAACAACGTTTTGGAATTATTGGAAATAACGTACAATTAAACAGGGCTTTAGAAAAATCTATCCGTGTAGCTTCTACAGATATTTCTGTTTTAGTTACTGGAGAAAGTGGTGTTGGAAAAGAAAGTATTCCAAAAATAATACACCAATTATCTCATAGAAAACATGCAAAATATATTGCTGTAAACTGTGGTGCAATTCCAGAAGGAACTATTGATAGTGAACTTTTTGGTCATGAAAAAGGTGCTTTTACAGGAGCAACACAAACTAGAAAAGGGTATTTTGAAGTAGCAGATAGAGGTACTATTTTTTTAGATGAAGTTGGCGAATTACCACTAACCACCCAAGTACGTTTATTACGTGTTTTAGAAAATGGCGAGTTTATAAAAGTTGGGTCATCACAAGTACAAAAAACCGATGTACGTATAGTGGCGGCAACCAACTTACATTTGCACCATGCTATTACTAAAGAAAAATTTAGAGAAGATTTATACTATCGTTTAAGTACTATTGAGATTCATTTACCCCCTCTAAGAGAACGTAAAGAAGATGTTTTTTTATTATTTAGAAAATTTGCTTCAGATTTTGCTCAAAAATATAGAATGCCAACGGTTCGTCTAGAAGAAAAAGCTATTAAATTATTATTAAATTACCGTTTTCCAGGAAACATAAGACAGCTAAGAAATATTGCAGAACAAATTTCTGTAATTGAAGAAAATAGAAATATTACTGCAGAAAAACTAGTACAATATTTACCCAATAATCAAGGAAATTTACCTGCTATAATTGGCAGAAATTCTACAAATGATTTTGCTACAGAAAGAGATATTATGTACAAAGTTTTATTTGATATGCGTAATGATATTAATGATTTAAAAAAACTAACCTTAGATTTGATAAAAAATGGAACATCAGAAAAAGTACAAGAATCTCATCATCAGCTTATAGAAAAAATTTATCAAGAACAACATTCTTATCAACAAGAAAATAAGGTTGAAGTCGTTCAAATTTCGCACAATACTGTACAAAATAATTATGATTTTGTAGAAACTATAGAAGAAGATGAAAGCTTATCTTTGCAAGATAAAGAAATAGAAATGATTAAAAAATCATTAGAAAAAAATAAAAACAAGCGTAAATTAGCAGCAAAAGAACTTGGTATTTCTGAACGTACTTTATACAGAAAAATAAAACAATATGATTTATAGAAAATCTGTTAGATTGTTTGGTGGTTTAATTGTTTATATTTGATGACTTATGAAAAAAATATTTCACATAACACTTTTTTTAATCAGTACTTTAACTTTTTTGGGTTGCGGAATCTATTCTTTTACTGGAGGGAATACAGGCAATGCAAAAACTATTCAAATAGATTTTTTTCCAAATCAAGCTCCACTAATTGAGCCTAGTTTAAGCCAAAAATTTACACAAGATTTACAAGATTTATTTACACGCCAAACCAATTTGACACTTGTAAAATCTAATGGAGATTTACATTTTGAAGGAGAAATTATTGGTTACAGAATTAGCCCAATGAGTGCTACTGCAAATCAAAAAGCCGCACAAAATAGACTAACAGTTACGGTAAACGTTAGGTTTTACAACAAAAAAGAAGAAAAAGATGATTTTGAAAAACAGTTTTCTTTTTATGTAGATTACGGAGCAAATGAGCAACTAATAGGTGGTTTGTTAGAAGAAAATCTTACCGTTATTTTTGAAAGAATTACTCAAGATATTTTTAATGCATCAGTAGCAAAATGGTAAAAACTAAACTTATAAAAGCTTTGATTAAAACAGATTTTACATCCTTATTAAAAAATCCAAAAGAGATAAAAAATCAAGATACCATTAATTTAAAATCTGTGATAGAAGAATATCCTTATTTTCAATCAGCAAGAGCATTGTTTTTAAAAGGATTAAAAAATCAAGAAAGTTTTAAATACAATAACGAGTTAAAAACAACAGCTGCTTACACCACAGATAGGCTTGTGCTTTTTAATTTTATTACTTCTAACGTTTTTATAAAAAAAAATGTTTTATCATTAACTAAAGAAAAACAATTAAATAACCCTCCTAAAAATAACGAGAAAATAGTTGCCAATAAACCTTTCTCTTTCAATCAAAATGAAACTTTTTCATTTAATCAATGGTTACAGCTTTCTGAAAAAAAAATAATAAAAAGAACAGAAAAAGAAGAAAAAGCCACTTCAAAAAATATTTTAATAGAGCGTTTTATTCAAAATAACCCCAAAATTACACCCGTAGACAAAAGTGTTTCAGTAGAAATATCTATCAAAGAAAACATACAACAATCTCAATTAATGACTGAGACTTTGGCAAAAGTATATTTAGAACAAAAAAAGTACGAAAATGCCATACAGGCTTATCGAATTTTAAGTTTGAAATATCCAGAAAAAAGTGGTTTCTTTGCAGACCAAATAAAAAGGATTCAAATTATTACAAAATAATAAATTATGAGTTATACAGCTTTTTTAATTTTAATTTTAATTGTTGCTATCGCATTAATATTAATCGTTATGGTTCAAAACCCTAAAGGAGGAGGATTATCATCTTCGTTTGGTGGTGGTGGAGCCTCTTCTATAGGAGGAGTTCAAAATACAAATACTTTTTTAGATAAAGCAACTTGGACATTGGCAATTGTACTATTTGCTTTAATTTTATTATCAAATTTTGCTATTCCAAGAGCAGGGACTGATAACTTTCAGTTAGATAATAAATTAGAAAATGTTAATTCTACTACTACAAATAACAACCTACCAACACAAACAAAAGACACTGTAAAGTAATAAAATACTCTATAAAAAATAAAAATGCCAATGAAAATGACACGTTGGCGTTTTTTTATATATCAATATTAGGGCACACTACTTACAGACTGAAAAAATGTCAGTTTCAAAGTATTGGCACAATTTCTGACGGTTTTAAATATTAAAATATTTTAGAACCAATTAAAAATAAAACTTATAAAAATGGGATTAAAAATTAAACCTCTTGCAGACAGAGTTCTTATAGAACCTGCCGCTGCTGAAACTACTACTGTTGCTGGAATTATTATACCAGATAATGCAAAAGAAAAGCCACAAAAAGGAATTATTGTTGCAACAGGAAAAGGAACAAAAGACGACCCAATTACTGTAAAAGTTGGTGATTCTGTTTTATACGGAAAATATGCAGGAACAGAATTAAAATACAAAGGAAAAGATTATTTAATTATGAGAGAGAGCGATATTTTTGCAATTATTTAATCTCTCTTTCTTAACTTTATAAGCCTAGCTTATCAAAAAGGTAGAAACAAAAACCTTATAACAATTAACTAATAAAAAATATTAAAAAATGGCAAAAGATATAAAATTTGATATAGAAGCACGCAACGGATTAAAACGTGGTATAGATGCTTTAGCAAATGCAGTAAAAGTAACATTAGGACCAAAAGGACGTAATGTAATTATTTCTAAAAGTTTTGGAGCTCCAACAGTAACTAAAGATGGTGTTTCTGTAGCAAAAGAAATAGAATTAGAAAATGAGCTAGAAAATATGGGTGCCCAAATGGTAAAAGAAGTTGCCTCTAAAACCAATGATTTAGCTGGAGATGGTACTACTACAGCAACTGTTTTAGCACAAGCTATTGTAAAAGAAGGGCTAAAAAATGTAGCTTCAGGAGCAAACCCTATGGATTTAAAACGAGGCATAGATAAAGCAGTAGATGCTATTGTTACAGACTTAGACAAACAAGCTAAAAAAGTAGGTAACTCATCAAAAAAAATACAGCAAATTGCTGCCATTTCTGCAAATAATGATGATACAATAGGAGAGTTAATTGCTAAAGCCTTTGCTAAAGTAGGTAAAGAAGGTGTTATTACTGTAGAAGAAGCTAAGGGTACAGAAACTTATGTAGATGTTGTAGAAGGAATGCAGTTTGATAGAGGATATTTATCCCCTTACTTTGTTACCGATGCAGATAAAATGATTGCAGATTTAGAAAACCCATATATACTTTTATTTGATAAAAAAATTTCTAACTTACAAGAAATTCTTCCAATTTTAGAACCCATTGCACAATCTAGCAGACCATTATTAATTATTGCTGAAGATGTAGATGGACAAGCATTAGCAACATTGGTTGTAAATAAATTACGTGGTGGATTAAAAATTGCGGCGGTAAAAGCACCAGGTTTTGGAGACCGTAGAAAAGCGATGTTAGAAGATATAGCAATTTTAACTGGTGGAACTGTTATTTCTGAAGAAAGAGGATTCTCTTTAGAAAATGCAACCTTAGAATTATTAGGAACTGCAGAAACTATTACTATAGATAAAGATAATACAACTATTGTAAATGGTGCAGGTAAATCAAACTCTATTAAAGCTAGAGTAAATCAAATTAAAACACAAATAGAAACTACCTCTTCAGACTATGACAAAGAAAAACTGCAAGAACGTTTAGCAAAACTAGCTGGTGGCGTTGCTGTTTTATATGTAGGAGCTGCGAGTGAAGTAGAAATGAAAGAAAAGAAAGACCGTGTAGATGATGCTTTACACTCAACCCGTGCTGCAGTAGAAGAAGGTATTGTTGCTGGTGGTGGAGTAGCTTTGGTTAGAGCTAAAAAGGCTTTAGAAAAAATTACTACAGAAAATCTAGATGAAGCCACAGGTATTCAAATTATACATAAAGCTATCGAATCTCCATTAAGAACTATTGTAGAAAATGCAGGTGGTGAGGGCTCTGTAGTAATTAATAAAGTATTAGAGGGTAGCAAAGATTTTGGGTATGATGCAAAAGCAGATAAGTATGTAGATATGTTTAAAGCTGGTATTATAGACCCTAAAAAAGTAACTCGTGTTGCCTTAGAAAATGCAGCATCTGTTTCTGGGATGATTTTAACTACAGAGTGTGCTTTAATAGATATTAAAGAAGATACTCCTACTGGAGGAGGAATGCCCCCTATGGGAGGAGGAATGCCAGGTATGATGTAAGGGGAACTTTTACACATAAATAAAGTTTAACACAATCCTAAAAAAGGTATAAAACCTTAACTTAAGGTTTATAAATCTTTAAACTAAAATTTATATCCTTTTTTAGGATTGTCTTAAAAAAACTACTTCTCTTCGTTAAAATATACTTTGTAATATTTCATTTTTTTATCTTCATCATACCCTCTTTCTAAATATTCTGATGACGCATCTGGAGCATCAATATCTAAAATAATTTGAATGTTGGTGTCTAATTTAATTGCTGTTTTTAATTTGCTTTTTTCTTTTTTAAGCACCACATCAGATACCTCAAAATTATTACGGATTAATACATCATTTAAGGTTTCAAAATGTTTTTTATAATCATCAAACATATATTTATGTTTGTCTTCTTCAAAAATTTCATCTTTAAAATCATGTATATTTACAGATTCATTTTCTTTAAAATAATCTACGGTATTGGCTAAAAATGTTCCTTGTTCTTGTTTTCCAAACTCTGGTTTTAACACTTCTTCAGAAAATTCTTTACATAGTTCTAAATAATTTTGTGTGTGCTGGTTTTTATCATCAGCATATTTTATACTTAAAAAATTTTTAATCCAATATTGTGCATCATAATTATTATTATCTACACTTAAAACTACTGTTCCTTCTGTATCTGAGGTGTTTAAAACTAAACATCCTTTGTCTAATTTTTTTGTGCTAATTCCTTGTTGTACAGCTACATCAAAATTAGTGTCATCTAAATAGGTTTGAAAAAAATCTACTTTATTTTCAATTTTAAAAACACCAACAGCTTCGGTTAAAATATCATTATATTCTATTCCTTCAATAAATGCAACAATTACATCTCCTTTTTTAATTTGGGCAGAGTTTGATTGTTCGTACAAATGATTCACTATATTTTTTGAATATTCAATAAAAGTAGTTTCATCTTTAAAAATTTCTGCTGAGTAATTGTTTAATTCATTCAACCGCACATCTGCATGATGGCTAAAACGATAACTTTGAGTAACATTTGTAAATGGTTTTAATAAAAAAGGGAGTAACAAATTATAGGTTTCTTCATCAAAACGAATTAATGAATCTGAAAATACATTTTGTCCACTATTGTACTTGTTCCCTACTTTATGTATAATGCATTTAGTAATTTCTGCACGTGTTTTTTTAATCATAATGATAAGATTTTTAGGATGATAAAAATACTAGAAATTTTAAAATTAATTTAGATTTTTCTTGTAAAAACCATTGGCTACAAATTTAATTTTAATTGATCTGGTAATAACTTAAATGTCTTTCTGTGGTATTGGGTTGCTCCAAATTTTCTAATTGCATTTCTATGTTCTTTAGTAGGGTAGCCTTTGTTTTGTTGCCAGTTATACATTGGAAATTTTTGATGAATTTTTTTCATATACTCATCTCTATATGTTTTTGCCAATATAGAAGCCGCTGCAATACTCATAAATTTAGCATCTCCTTTTACAATAGTTTTGTGTGGAATTTTTTTATATTTTCTAAATTTATTACCATCAACAATAATAAATTTTGGTGTTATTTTAAGTGTATCAATTGCCCTATGCATTCCTGTAATAGATGCTTGTAAAACATTTAATTCATCAACTTCTTCTTGATGTACAAAAGCAACACCAAAAGCCAACGCATTTTTTTCAATAAAAGGACGAAGGATTTGTCTTTTTTTTTCTGATAACTGCTTAGAATCATTCAAAAAATCATGAAAAAATCTATCAGGTAAAATAACTGCTGCAGCTACAACAGGTCCAGATAAACAGCCTCTGCCAGCTTCATCTGTTCCTGCTTCAATAATATTTCCACTATAATTAAATTGTAACATCACTACAAATTAACAGTTTTCAAAGAAATTAATTACATTTTTTCTTGTTTTATTATTTACATTTGTGCTTATTAAAAATTTTATGAAGAACTTTTTATTTTTAATTTTTTGTTTTATTATTCTTGGAAATGAAATATCCTTTTCACAAAAAAAAATTGAATATAAAGAAAAAAACAAAACAAAAGGAAGTGAAAATAATATTTTTAATTTGAATTCTAGAGATTCTTTAAATTCTAGTAATGAAATAAAAGTAACTCTAAACGGAAAAACAAAATATACAGATTATAGAATTATTTCTTATAAAAAAGA
>CAZZPG010000031.1:0-14547 GCA_964655975.1 uncultured Flavobacteriaceae bacterium | reverse complement strand
TTGTGTTTGCATAAACATGTATTGTCGCGTATGTACATCTAAACACATCATTTACTATGTCACTCATCTTATTAGTGTTAAGAACATTCTTAGTTCCTTCATAGTCTGGCGACAAATGCAATTACTGTAATAGCACTTACTAATAATGACGATAATATATACCAACCAAATAATGTACTAAACCAGTGTGGGTCTAATCCCATAATCCAATCCCAAGACATCATAGATTCTGTTATCATAAAGAAGAACAAAAACATTATTGATGCATTGTAATTTTTCTTATGTATAGTTAAATCTCCTTCGGTAGCTTTATCTTCTGCCAAAGAACCCTTTCTAATATAGAACCTATAAAAGTTCCAGCCTGCTAAGTACACAATACTACGCATTAACCAACCTGGAGTGTTCATCCACATTTTTTTCCCATAAATTAAAGGATCAAAATTTGCTGATTCTGGGTCTAAGATTCCTTCTGCCATCCAAGGGAATAAATGATGTATATGCATAAATGCAGCTACAACAAACACCACCATAATAATACTTACATAATGTAAATTTGCAGTAATGGCTTCCATCACTCTAAACAAAGCGATAGACCAACCTACAACTGCAGCTCTTTGTATTGCATAAAATGCCAATACTAATAGCGTAATTCCTAAAAAGAAGAATAATGATACATAAAACGCAGACCAAGGTCTGTTTTTTAATTGATGTAACACGTGTTTTGCATGAGCATCATCATGGTGTTCTGTCATTCGATGTTTATCATGTTTATTTGCAGCTGTTGCTTCATGACTGTTTTTATCACCATCACCATGGCTCATTGCAATTGCATCTTTTGCGTCTTGTAATGTTGTAGTTGATGTACTATAAAAACTATAGCCTACACCTAAAGCTCCAATAATTATTAAAGCAAGTGAAAGCATTTTTAATTTTCCTGAAAATTGATACATATCTTTATATATTCTATCTATAGACTTATTTTAAATCTTTTTTTAGTTTTTCTACATATTGTACTACTTGCCAACGTTCTGTATTGTTAAGTTGTGATGCATGAGACCCCATTATTCCTTTTCCATACATAATTACATGATATATACTACCTTCTGTAATATCTCTATCTGCATAATTTGGAATTCCATTAAATTTGTCTCTTTGGCTTAAGATTCCATCTCCATCTCCTTTTTTACCATGACAAATTGCACAATAAATATCGTACATTTTTTTACCATTGTCTAAATTTAATTGATTTACTTTTAGAGGTGATTTTAATGAGTCTTTTGCTTTCTTATAGCCCGTATAAGTACTTGCATACTCAAAAGGCACTTGTCCTCTCGCAATAGTACCTACAACAGGGGTTTGGTTTACCATTTTTCCATTAACTCCATCTGCTCCATTAACATCATAAGGAACGGATACATACATATCTGGCATATATTGTACTTGTCTGGTTCTTTTGTTTCCACAAGATACCATAATTGTTACAACAACTAAAGCGATAATTATTTTTATAAAATTTCTCATACTAGTTAGTGCTTATCTACTACATTAATTTCTACAGCACCTGTTTTTTTTAATAGGGATGTTAATTCAGTTTCATTATTTTTAACGTGAATTTCCATTAAAAAATGGTCGTCTGTTGTTCTTGGATCTGGGTTTTCTGCATCTTTAAATGGCCATAATCTACTACGCATATAAAATGTAATAACCATTAAGTGGGCTGCAAAAAATACTGTCATTTCAAACAAGATTGGTACAAATGCTGGCATATTTGCCCACCAAGAAAAGTTTGGTTTTCCTCCAATATCTTGTGGCCAATCTTGAATCATCATATAATTGGTCATCCAAATAGAAAAACCAAGACCTGCAATACCGTACAAAAATGATGTAATAGCTAATTTTGTAGGTGCTAATCCCATAGCTTTGTCTAAGCCATGTACAGGAAATGGTGTAAAAACTTCATTTATATGGTAATGAGCTTCTTTTACTTTTTTTACTGCATCTACCAATATTTCATCATCAGTATAAAATGCATGAATCACTTTTGATGCCATAATTATTTGTTTAATAATTTTTTAGCTTGTGCAGACCAATTATCACGTTCTGCTCTCCCAGGGAAAGTTCCAGTAATACTATCTAACAAGTCATATTCTTTTTTTGTCATCTTACTTACTTGTAAGTAGGTATAAATTCCTATTTGATTTAAAACTCCTTCTAATTTAGGGCCTACACCACTAATTACTTTTAAGTCATCTGCTTTTTTGGTAGTATCAAATCTTCCAATACTATCTAAAAGATTATTTGTGTTTTTTAAATGATTTTCTTTTTTTACTTCAGAAGTAATTTTTGGGACTTTGTTATACCCATGTTTTCCTTCGGATGCTAATTTTTTATAATGTTCCCCAGAAGATTTTAAAATAGTTTTCACCTCTGCTTGTGCAATTACTGGGAATGTTCTTGCATATAATAAGAACAATACAAAGAAGAATCCGATAGTACCAATAAAGATTGCAATATCAATAAATGTAGGTTCAAAACGCCACCAAGTTGAGGGTAAATGTCCTTTACTTAGTACAATGGCAATAATATCAAAACGCTCAAACCACATACCTATATTAATCATAATAGATACAATAAATGATATTATAAAACTTCTTCTAAATTTTTTAATCCATAAAATTTGTGGTGTAGCAATATTAAAAAACAATAAAGAGTAGAAAGCCCATCCGTAAGGACCTGTTGCAGCACCTACAGATAAATATGTATAGTTTTCATAAGGTGAGCCCGTGTACCAAGCAATAAAAAACTCTGTTGCATAAGCCACAGCTACAATACCTCCTGTTAAAATAATTACTTTGTTCATATACTCGATATGCAGACGAGTAATATAATCTTCTAAATGGGTTACCTTACGCATAATACCTAATAAGGTTTGTACCATCGCAAATCCTGAAAAGATAGCTCCTGCTACGAAGTAAGGAGGGAAAATTGTTGAGTGCCACCCTGGATTGATAGAGGTAGCAAAGTCCATTGATACAATGGTATGTACAGAAAGTACTAATGGAGTGGCTAAACCAGCTAAAACCAAAGACACTTCTTCAAAACGTTGCCAATCTTTTGCTCTACCAGACCATCCGAAAGATAATAATGAATATATTTTCTTTTGAAAAGGTTTTACTGCTCTATCTCTAATCATTGCAAAATCTGGTAATAAACCAGTCCACCAAAATACTAATGATACTGATAAATATGTAGAGATTGCAAATACATCCCATAGTAATGGTGAGTTAAAATTTACCCATAATGACCCAAATTGGTTTGGCATTGGTAATACCCAATACCCATTCCAAGGACGACCCATGTGAATAATTGGGAATAATCCTGCTTGAAATACTGCAAAAATTGTCATTGCCTCTGCAGAGCGATTAATTGCCATTCTCCATTTTTGACGAAATAGTAATAATACTGCTGATATTAAGGTACCTGCATGACCAATACCTACCCACCATACAAAGTTGGTAATATCCCAAGCCCATCCAATGTTCTTGTTTAATCCCCAAACTCCAATACCTTTTCCAATGGTATAAAAAATGGCTCCAAAACCCCATAACATTGCTGCTAAGGCTATATAAAACGCTATATACCAATTTCTATTTGCTTTCCCTTCTATAGGTCTTGCAATATCCTCGGTAACGTCATGGTAACTTTTTTTACCAAGTACTAAGGGTTCTCTAATAGGTGCTTCGTAATGAGACATACTTTATATCTTAATTTTTAATTACGCTTCGTTTGTATTTGTAACTTTTACTTGATAAACTACATTTGGTTTTGTACCCACTGCATCTAACACGTAGAAAGCTCTTTTATCTTCTTTTAATTTTACAACCTCGTCTTCTTTGTTATTAATATCTCCAAAGACCATTGCTCCTGTAGAACAAGCATTAGAACAAGCTGTTTCAAACTCGTTTGCTTTTACTGCTCTACCTTGTTTTTTAGCTTCTAAAATAGTTGCTTGTGTCATTTGAATACACATAGAGCATTTTTCCATTACTCCTCTAGAACGTACTACTACATCTGGGTTTAAGACCATTTTACCGTAATCATTATTCATATTAAAGTTAAACTCTTCGTTATTTGAGTAGTTAAACCAGTTAAAACGACGAACTCTATATGGGCAGTTATTTGCACAATATCTTGTACCTACACAACGGTTGTATGCCATTTGGTTTTGACCTTGACGACCGTGTGATGTTGCTGCCACTGGGCAAACGGTTTCACAAGGGGCATGGTTACAATGCTGACACATCATGGGTTGAAAAGCGACTGTTGGGTTTTCGGCTGGATTTTCTAATACTTCAAATAAATCTCCTCCACTTAATCCTTGTGCAACAGCATCTTCTCTTTTATTAATTTTAGAAGAATAATATCTATCTATACGTAACCAGTGCATATCTCTACCAACTCTTACTTCATTTTTACCAACAACTGGCACATTGTTTTCTGCATGACAAGCAACAACACAGGCTCCACAACCTGTACAAGTTGTTAAGTCTATGGATAAATTAAAATGATGCCCAATTTCTCTATTATGTTCTGCCCATAAATCAACTGTTTTACCTTCAACTTCATTGTGGTCATAAGATACAATTACAGGTTTGTTCCAACCGTGTTTGTAATCTTTAGGGTCTTTATGAAGTACTTCTTGTAAGCTAGCTTCTTTTAAAATTTCATGACGTCCTGCTAAGGTACTTTGTACTTGTGAACATGCAAATTTGTGGATTCCAGATGTTTTTTCAATAGTAACGCCATATTGTACATTATTTCCGTTCACTAAGAAAGGATATGCATTTACTCCCACATACATTTCATCTTTTAATCCGTAGTATCTACCATACCCTAGTGCTAATCCTACAGATCCTTTTGCTTGTCCTGGTTGTACCATAACGGGTATATCTTCAATCGTTACTCCATTAACAGTTACGTTTGCATAATTACCGTTAATTGCTCCGTTATCTTTTACAGGATTAGAAAAACCTAATTCTTCTGCATCTGCCATAGATACGGTTAAATAGTTATCCCAAGAAGCTCTTGTAATTGGGTCTGGTAATTCTTGTAACCAAGGGTTGTTTGCTTGTTTGCCATCACCTAACGCAATTGAACTATATAATTTTAATTCATATTTAGATGGTTTTGTATTGGCAATTAATGTAGCTGCAACTTTAGAGATTGAGATGTCATTTACTATAACTGTAGTGGCATGTTCTTTTGTAAAGAATCCATTATGTAAGATTTGATTCCATGATGAATTTCCTAATACTTCAGAAGACCAAAACTCTTTAATATAATTGTAATAGGTTGATGAATTTCCAGACCATTTTAACAATACATCTTGAAATTGACGTGTGTTAAATAATGGTTGAATGGTAGGTTGCATCAATCCAAAATTATTTTCTGTAATAGCAACATCTCCCCAACTTTCTAAGAAGTGAGATATTGGTAGTATGTATTGCATTTCATTTGCAGACATATCATTTTGCTCTGTCATGGCAACTGATAACTCTAACTTTTCAATTCCAGATTTATATTTTGTTGCATTTGCCAAAGAGTATAAAGGGTTTACATTATAAGTAATTAATCCTTTAATTTTACCTACATTCATATCGGTAATTAATTGATTAACGTCTTTATCATTTCCTTGACGGATGTTTAAAGCATTGTTTACATCAATTACTTCGCTATTTAATGCTTTATTGATAGCTAATGTAATGATTTGTGCGTTTTTATCATTGATACCAGCAACCACAACTCCTGTAGTTCCTGCCTTTTGTAAAGATTTTGCTGTTGCTTTAATTTCAGCATCAAAAGGTGTTGTTTTAGAAGGAATATTTTCTCCTGTTATTGCATTGTACAAGTTTAACAAACCATATACTTGCTCAGAAGGTTTTGCATTTACACGTTTATCTGCATTTGCCCCTGTAATAGACATATTTGCCTCAAACTGTATGTGATAAGACATTTTTCCTTCGGAGATTTTTCTGCTAGCTGCATAGCTTTTTCCAAATCCTCCGTGCCAATCTCCTAAGAAATCTGCACCGAAAGAAGCAATTACTCTTGCTTTTTCAAAATGATAATTTGGTAATGCACGTTTACCATACATTGTTTCAAAAGCTTCTAATGCACCATTTTCTGAAATTGCATCATACACTACGTGTTTTATATTTGGGTATTTTGCAATAAACTCAGCTATAATTTTATCTGTAGAAGGGCTTGCCAAGGTTCCTGTTAATAAAACTACGGGGTTATTAGCTATTTTTAACTCTTCCAATTTAGCAGATATTTCTGTATCTGCATCAGACCAAAGAATTTCACTTTCTCCTCTACTAGGTTCTTTTACACGTAACTGGCTATCATATAATGATAACACAGATGCTTGTACTCTTGCATTGGTAGTTCCATTTGCTTCTTTGTTTGGCATTACTAAGATTGGACGACCTTCTCTTGTTTTTACTAAAATATTTGCAAAATCAAATCCGTCTGCAACTGTAGTTGCGTACCAATTTGCAACCCCAACAGTAATATCATCTGGCTTAATTACGTAAGGAATGGATTTTCTTACAGGACCTTCACAAGCGGCTAAAGATGCTGCTGCGGTAGAGAAACCAATGTATTTTAAAAAGTCTCTACGAGAAGTTGAAGAGCTTTCTAAGGTTTTTTTATCTCCTAAAAAATTCTCTGCGGGTATTTCGTTTACAAACTCTTTATTATTTAGCGTTTCAACAACAGAACTTCCTTTGAGTTCTTCAACACTTTGCCAGTATTTTTTGTCTTCTGCCATTTTTATCTTTTGTTATTTGATGATTGAAAAATTTAATATTCAATCTTTTTATTTTCTATTTTTTTTGGATTTAATAGTGACATTTACCACATTCCTTTCCTCCTAATTGTGCAATGGTTACTTTATCTATACCATATTTCTTAGACAACTGCTCGTGTATTTTTTTGTAATAATTATTGCCTTTTAAATCTACTTTTGTTTCTTTATGACAATCTATACACCAGCCCATAGTTAATGGTGAGTATTGATATACTTCATCCATTGTTTCTACTAATCCGTGACATTTTTGGCATTTTTGTTTTGCAACCGTTACGTGTTGTGAGTGGTTGTAGTATACAAAATCTGGTAGATTATGAACTCTAATCCATTTTACTGGTTTGGTTTCTCCTGTAAACTTTAAGGTTTCAGCATCCCAACCAGCAGCAGTGTATATTTTTTGAATTTCTTTGTCTAAATATTCTTTTCCGTAAGTTACTCCGTCTAATTCTATTTTTGTGTCCTCAGCCACTTCTGAAATATTTTTATGACAGTTCATACAAACATTTACTGATGGGATACCAGATGTTTTACTATGTTTTGCTGATGAGTGACAGTATTGACAGTCTATTTTATTATCTCCAGCATGTATTTTATGTGAAAAAGAAATTGGTTGAATTGGCTGATAATCTTGATCTACACCTACTTTAAATAGTAATCCAAAAGTATAATAGGCAGAAATTAACAATCCAAAAATCACCAACATTAACATTAAAAAGGTATTTTTTCTTATGGCTTTATATAAATCATTTAAACTAGAAACGATACCTTCATTTTTAGAGCCACCTCTTAACTCTCCAATTGTTTTTATTAGGCTGATAATAATTAAAAAGGCTACAATAATGGCTGCTGCTAAAATATAGATTAACCATTTTGGCGATTCTTTTTTTACGGTTGTTGTAGATTCTTCTTCTTCTTTGTTTACAGAAGCCTTTTTAAGTTCTCCTACTTTTGTGTAATATAAGATATTGTCAATATCTGTATCTGATAATTGAGGAAAAGCTGTCATTGGCATTCCTTTGTACTCATCAAAAACAGCATTTGCATCTGCATCTCCAGAAGCCCTTAATGCTACGTTATCTTTAATCCAAGATTTTAACCAAGTGTTTTCTCTTTTTTCTTCAATCTTACCTAAAGCAGGACCAATTAATTTTTTATCTAGCTTATGGCAAGCTGCACAAAGAGATTTATACAGTTTTTTACCTTCTTTTTGACGTGCGTTATCAATATCTTGTGCTTGTGCAGATAAATTTATTGATAATAATAGAAGGATAGTAAAACTCTTATGAAGTACTTTGGTTAGTGCTACACTTTTCATATTACAAACTATAGTTTTAGTGTCTTTATATAAATAATACGAGATTTTATTTCCCGATTTAGATTCACAAAAGTACTACTTATGTTCAAATTTTGAAATGCTAAAAGAATGTTAAATAGTAATTTATATTAATTCTAAATAAGTAAATTTTTAATTTATTACAAAACAAGTTATTACTTTTGTGTAAATAAAAAAATAGAATGAAAAATAAAAAAATATTGTTTGCTGTATTTTTTCTCACTTTTTTTAGCACTTTGAGTGTTTTTTCTCAATCTCAACAAAATGATAATGAGAAAATTAAATCTTTAATTGCTAAAAAAAGAAGTTATAATAAAAATACTGGGTTTGGATATAGGATTCAATTATTTTATGGCAAAGAAAATAAAGTAAAAAGAATTAGGGTTGGGTTTCAAGTAAGATACCCAAATGTAAGTTCTTATATTAGATATGAAAAACCTTATTGGAAGTTAAAAATTGGAGATTATAAAACGAAATTAATTGCCGATAGGGCTTTAGTAGTTTTTAAAGAAAAATATTCTGGAGCTATTGTAATTCCAAAATCAAAAGGATGATATAGTTAAAATTTCTGTAGATTTATAGAAAGTTTAAACTTTTATAATTTTTAGATTTTATACAATTTATTAAAAAAATCTTATGTTTTTTTGCTACTATAAGCCTCGCTCTGCAACCACAAATAAAACTGTAGCCCAAATAGAATAGCACCTCCTAACAAATGAATAGCTTGTGTTCCTACTGGAAAATTAGCATAGTACATTAAAATGCCTGTAAGAGTTTCTAAAAAGATAATAATTACAATATAATTTACTAATTTATATCCTAACTGATAGATTTTGTTAATATAAAACATTCCAAAGTTTACTAACACAATAGCAATGGTAAAAGAACGGTGAAAATAAAATTTAAAATTAGGGTTTAATAAACTATAGTTTTTGTTTTCAAACCCCAATTGTTTTACTTGCTCATCAATAAATTGACGAACCTGTGTGCCAAATGTAATTTGAATTAAAGAAAAAGCCACTGCAAACAATAACAGTTTATTAAAAAGAGTATGATTTTTTATAGTTGATTTTTTTACAGAAACAATAAATAATAAGCGTAATACAATGGCAACAATTACTAAGCCAGCGACCATGTGAATGGTAATAATGGTGGGTTTTAAATTACTATCTACAACTGTTTTTCCTAACCATGCCTCAAAAATTATTAAGAAAAAAGCTACAAAGGAGAGGTAGGTGATTTTTTTATTTTCTTTCCAAAATTTGATCGAAGTAACCATTAATAATAAAAAGAAAACACCTGCTATGGCAGAGGTTAATCGGTTAAGATATTCTGTCCACGTATGGTATTTGTTAAATGTTGCGTAGTTGTGTTTGGTATATTTTTTCCAGTAAGTAGGGTTAAATTCAACACCTGTTTTTATATCATTTTGAGCAACAAATAGGGTTTTATTTTTAATGATAATCATTCCTTTTTTATAGCCAGCATTTTGTTGCCAAGTAATTTGACTTTTGTTTGTTGGTGGAATATAATATCCAAAACATTTTGGCCAATCAGGGCATCCCATTCCAGACCCTGTCATTCTTACTACAGACCCTGCTAAAAAAATAACATAAATAGAAATAAGTGATATTTTTACTAGTAATGGAAAATGTTTTTTCATAGGATGAAAAAGTAAAAAAATCATTACAAGTAAAAAAACAATCTGTTGTTTAAAAAGAGGTTACTCCTCCATTTATTCCATTCCTTGTAATGATTTTTAATAGTGCTTTATGCCTTTTTATCTTTGTTTACACAACAAGGTTTAGTACATCCAGACTTACAAGTAGCTTTGTTTTTTTTGGTACATCCAGCTTTTTTGCATTCTTCTTTTGTTTTATGATTGCATTTTGCTCCTTTTTTACAATTCTTTTTATCTTTTCCTTTGCAAGATTTTTTATCTTTGTTTGCGCAACAAGACTTTTTGCAGCCTGCTTTACAAGATTTTGCAATTCTGTTGGTTTCTTTGGCAGTATAGGTTTTTCCTCCGGCAATTCCTTCAACAAAGGCTATTAAATCTTTTTTATTGGTTTTTGTAACATCATATTTTATAACTGCTAAACTATCTTTAAAAATTACCTTTGCAGAAGATACACCTTCTTTTTTAGATAATTTAGATTGAATGGTTTTTGCACATCCAATTTCGCAGGTCATTCCAGAAATATTTAAGTTTAGTTTTTGTGTATTTACACTACTTACCTCTTTTTTTATATCTTCTTTTTTAGTTACGTTTTTCTTGTTTTCATTTTTGCAAGCAGTAAGTATAAAAGCCACTAAGACAAAAATTGAAATGATTTTTTTAATTGTTTTCATTGTTTTAAATTATAGGTTTATAATGCAAACTTATTAATAAATTAATTGAGTTTCATACTTTTGTCTGATTTTTGTAAGAAATTTATGACAGAAGTAATGAGTATTCAGCAAAAAAAATGGCTCTATTTAATAGTTCTTTCTTTTATTTGGGGAAGTTCTTTTATATTAATTAAGAAAGCTTTAGTTGGTTTGACTCCTATTCAATTAGGAGCTTTACGGATGCTTATTACTGCTGTTTTTTTATTGATAATTGGGTTTAAAAGCATCAAAAGAATTCAAAAAAAACATTGGATTTATATTTTTTACACAGCTACTTTAGGTACGTTTTTCCCTGCATTTATGTTTTCTTATGCTATAACCAAAATTGATAGTTCTATTGCCGCAATTTTAAACTCACTAACACCTTTTAATACATTTATTGTGGGGGCATTGGCTTTTGGTTTTGCATTTAAAAGGAAACAATTTATTGGTATTTTAGTTGGATTAGTAGGAACATTGTTGCTAATTTATAAGGGTTCTGAACTTAATCCAAACCAGAATTATTGGTACGCTATTTTGGTAATAATTTCTTCTATTGGATATGCCATAAATGTAAATATTGTGAAGAAATACTTGTACGATTTAGATGGGTTGGCTATTACAACAGGTAATTTTTTATTGTTGATTATCCCAGTATTGTTTGTCTTATTTTTTTCAGGGTTTTTCTCAACCTTTTCAATCAATCAAGAAACTACTACTGCTCTAGGGTATATTGTTATTTTATCAATTTTTGGAACTGGAATTGCTAAAATTATGTTTAATAATTTAGTACATATTTCATCCCCTATTTTTTCTGCTTCGGTCACGTATTTAATCCCTATTGTGGCTGTTATGTGGGGTGTTTTAGATGGTGAAAAGTTAAGTTTTATTCAATTATTGGGAGGCGGAATTATTTTGTTTGGTGTTTGGTTAGTAAATAAAGCTAAATAAATTACTAGGAGTAAAAAGACCTGACAGGTTTTAAAGCATGTCAGGTCTACTATTTTAAATAGTTAAATCTAATTTCTTATTTAAAATCTTTATCAGAAACTCCTTCGTTAATTTTTATTTTTTTTATTTTAAAAATCACGTCCATCGGCCCCATTTTTTTAAGAATTTTATGTGGGAATTTAATACCATTTACTTCCTTATAATCTTTAAATATAGAAGGAGTTTTAATTTCTTTTCCTCCTACTTTTGTTGTAGTTACGCTTTTTACTTTTAAACCAGAAACTGTATTATAAAAAACCTCAGTATCTCCAACAACAATTACATAAGCATTTTTACCATTAATGGGCTCAATTCTTTTTAATGTTCCTTTGGCATACGCCAAATCTTCAAAAGGAGCTGTTTTAGATTTTACTTGTTCTAATTGTTTTCCTTTTAATTCTATATGTTGACCTCTTCCTTCAGAATATCCTTTTGTACCGTCAAAGACTTGTTTACTTAGAACATTTCCTGCCATAAATACTATTTCAGATTGTTTATTTGGTGTAGCAGTTTTAACAACTAAACTTAAATTCATTCCTTGTACTTTGGTTGTCGATTCCATTAGCAATGTTTTTACTGCCATTACTTTATCTTTTCCTCCGATAGCCTTAAAATAGGCGTTTACAACAGTTGTAGCTGTTACCCCTGCAGGTATTGGTAAACTCATTTTTGGTTTGTTAGCTGGGTTACCAAATTTATCAAAATAATTAATTTTATAATCAACTGTTTTTTCTAAGTTTTTTAAGACATCAATTGCTTTTCCTGTAATAATAATTCTTGCTTTATCTCCTTTAAAGTGCTTAATGGAAGCGTTTTGAACATCATTAATAGTAACCGAATTAATATTTGATAAATAATTTTCATAAAAATCTGATGGTAAGTTATAACGTGCTATGTTTAATGTAATACGTGCTGTTGTTGCTGGTTTTTGAATAGTTCTTACAAAGCTACCTATATATTTAGCTTTGGCATTTTTCAATTCTTCAGCTGTTACTTTTTGGTAACGAATTTTATTAATTTCTTTTTGTATTTCTACAACTGAGCTATCTGTAACTACGTTACGTACACTTGCTGTTGCTCTAAAAGTTGCTGCGTATCTATCTTGATCTATTTGAGAATAAGAACCGTATGTGTACGCTTTATCTTCTCGTAAATTCAAAAATAAACGTGCGCCACCACCACCACCTAAAATAGCATTTGCCAGTAACGTTGCGTAATAATCTTTATCGCCTAATTTTAGGTTGGTATTATTGGCAACTAAAATTTCTGATTGTATCGCATTTGGCATATTAATAAAATCGATTTCTGTTGTGGTTACATTTTGTGGTTTTAGTATATTTGATACTGGAATTATTCCTTTTTTCCAATCTTTAAATATTTTTTTTACTAATTTTTTGATAGCCTTTGGGTTAATGTCTCCTACAATTACCAAATAAGCATTGTTGGGTATATAATAGCTCTTAAAATTGTTTTTTATATCTTGTAAACTAATATTTTTTATAGATTTTTCAGTAATAAACTCTCCATAAGGATGGGTTTTACCATATAATAGAGCATCTTCTACTCTACGTGCAATATAAGTTACATTTTTTTCTTTAGATTTAATATGATCTAAAGTTATTCTCACTTCTTTATCAAACTCTTCTTGGGTAAATTGTGAGTTTTTAACACCATCTGCCATCAATTCTAAGATTTCTGGGAAATATTTTTTTAATGATCTTGCTGATGCTCCACTACTATAAAAACCTATATTTGCCCCAAGAAAATCTACTTTTTCATTAAATTCATCTTTGGTAATATGTGTTGTTCCTCGACCTAACAAACTTCCCATCATACTAGATACCCCCTTTTTATTTCCTTCTGCATAGGGTAGAAAGTCTATTGTTAAACTTGCCGATGCTCTTGGTAATTTATGGTTTTCTACCATAATAACTTTTAAGCCATTATTAAGAGTAAACTTTTTTACTTTTCCTAGTTTTACTTTGGGTGCTGGTTCTGGTGTTGGTTGTACACTTCTGTCTATTTGAGCAGTTGCCGAAAATGACATTGTGATTAGTGCAATAAATACTATTAATTTTGTTTTCATTTTTTAATGTCTTTTAATGTTATTTCTTTTTTGGCAAATATTCTAATACCAATTTTTGGTTAGGATTCAAATATTTTTTTGCAACAGTTCTAATTTCTTCTCTAGTAATAGAACGATAAATATTAATTTCTGTATTAATTAAATTTGTATCTCCATACAAAACATTGTAACGTGCTAAAGAATTTGCAATCCCCTCAATATTAGAGTTTGAATTTACAAATTTATTTTCATACTGATTTTGTAATTTTTGATAGTCTTTTTCAGAAATTAAATTGGTTTTAATTTTTAAAATTTCTTTGTCAATTTCTTTAGTTAAATCTACTAAAGAGGTTTTTCCTTGTGGTAACCCGTAAATAATATAGATTCCATAATCTTCTTGACCTAAATTAATTGCCCCTACTTCTAGAGCCATTTTTTTATCATCTACCATTTTTTTATACAATACAGAACTTTTACCATCGCTTAAATATGTAGAAATCATATCTAAAACTCTAGATTCTCTAGTTTTCATTGATGGAATTCTATACGCATTAATTATTGCAGGAATCTGTATGTTTGGGTCATACGCTTTTTCTTTGATTTGTTTTGTTATAGGATCTTCAATAATTACATTTCTAACAATGTTTTTTCCTCTTGGTATAGGTGCAAAATAATCTTGAATCATTTTTTTAGTTTTGTTGATCTCAATATCTCCAGCAACTACCAAAGTTGCATTATTAGGAACGTAGAATTTTTTATTGAAAGCTAAAAACTCTTTTAACGTTGCATTGTCTAAATGTTTCATTTTCCCTAAGGTTGTCCATTTATAAGGATGTTTTGTAAATAAATATTTTTTAACATTTGCTAAAAAATTACCATAAGGTTGGTTATCTACACGTAATCTTTTCTCTTCTTTTT